>NZ_BAAFZI010000004.1:0-107158 GCF_045862175.1 Lacticaseibacillus salsurae
CCTCGTTTATCTTTTGGTTTGGTCGCTTAAAGCATAACACTGGAGGGAGTAGGTGTTTTTGTGTTATCTAAAAAGGCCTAAAACTTCCAGCGTTGAAGTACTCTTCAACACCAAAAATTTTAGACCCATTTTAACGCGCGGTTGAAAACCACTGGCGGGCGCTTTCACGTCAACGACCAAAATCTAGATTTCAATCCCAAGCTGTTTGCCGCCATCGACCGCGACCAGCAACTGGGCATCATCAAGCATGAATTGTGTCATTACCATTTGTATCGACTGCATCGCGGCTACCAGCATCGCGACGCTGACTTCAAGCGATTGTTGCAAGCAGTCGGCGGCTCGCGTTTTGCACCGAGTTTGCCGCGGCCAGCAAAATATGTGTATGTCTGCTGCCAATGTGGCACCCAATATCGCCGCCAACGCCGCATCGATACGCGCAAATTTGCTTGTGGGCGTTGCCGCGGCAAGTTACAACTGCTGAGTCAACGTTAAACTGGCAGGCGTAAAGCCTAAGCGCTGATAAAATTGGCGCGCACCAACGTCTTGGCCTAACACATTCAATTGGAGAAATTCCCCGTCATGAGCGCGCGTCCAGTCCGCTGCTGCAGCCAATAATGCCCGACCGATGCCTTGCTTGCGCGCTTTTGGGGTGACGTACAAGTCGATCACAAACCCGAAGCGGTGAAACACGACTTCCGGATCCGCTTGGGTAGTGGCTGCGACCACCAACAAAAAGCCAAGTAGCTCGCCATCAGTTTCTGCCAAGAAGACATCAGCGTTGGCGTCTTCAATATAATCTTTAAAATAGCCACTTTGATCGATGGCTGCGGGCTGGATCACTGCTGGCGCCAGTTTGGCCATTTCGGCGGTGAGCTGTAAATATTGGCGGGCGACCAAAGCCGCGTCTTTTGCTGTTGCCAAGCGAATATTCATGACGTCCTCCTTGTTGAACCAAGTTAGGCTTATTGTAGCATGCCAAGGTCGTTTTTTCGTTAAAGCCGTCTAGAGTGACGCCCCAAATGCTTGCGGGGTTTTTGCGTTTGCGATTACGATTTGTATCATTATTCAATTAATCGCCTGATTTTAAGAAAATTGCTTGACGCCACCCCCTAAAATCCCGTATACTGTTTCTTGTGCTTAAGAGCGGAAACGCATGATATGCGGGCATGGCGGAATTGGTAGACGCGCAAGATTAAGGATCTTGTGGCCGTTTAGGCCGTGGAAGTTCGAGTCTTCTTGCCCGCATCAAATTACAGCGATCCGCAACCAGAAATGGTTGCGGATATTTTTTTTGCGTCGGAATGGCCAGATCTGGGTTATGTTTGGGGTCAAGGTTGTTTTTCGCGGTGATGCTCGGCGGCCACATAAATGATCAAGGAATAGATCAATACCACGATCAAAATCAGATTGATCAACGCCAAGCCGATCACGATTTTTTCAGCCAGCAAGGTGGCTAGCCAGTGGGCTTGAGCGGCGGTCATCACCGCAAACATGAGACTATTGGAAAACAAGTTGATCGCAACGACCATTAAAAAATGTGGTTTGGTCATGAAAAAGCCTCCTTTAAATGATGTAAACGCTTCTTATCGGTGTCAGTATAGCATGGCGATTTTCAGGGGTAAAATTCTACGCTTGTGTTCGGCTGAGAAATCCATTAGAATTTGGCGTAAGGGTTTACATTTAATGGAAGGTCAGGCAAGCGATGGCAAAACGACACCACCGAATTTTTTCATATGGGTACATCCTGTTGACGACCGTGATCATTTGCGGCGGGACTTTTTGGGCGCTACATTGGGAAACGGCGCAACATACCGCCGCAGTGGCCAAAGCCTTTGGGCGCCATGATTTTGCCCAAGTCATGGTGTTAGAACACCTGCATGACGCTGATCAATTATGGCTGACTCTTTTGATGTTGACTTGGGTGGTGGCCACAGATGCCAATGTTCCATTGGTGCCAAAACTCGACCAAATGGGATGGGACAAGGCCTTTCGTGGTTGGCGCTATTGGCTGATCGCCCAAGGCGTCACGTTTGCGTTACTGGGGCAGCGATTTTTCCAACGCGCTGACACGCCGCTTGATCAGCGCTTGAGTGTGATCACTGGGTTATCCATTGCGGTCATTAGCTTGATTGATGTGGTTTATTGGCTGCACGCGCAAAAATATCGCAACTTTTACCGAGATCCTGAAAATTATCTGATCACCCGCTAGCAAGGCGGTCTCATTACCGGTAGAATAAAGCAAAGCAGACCGTCATGGTGATGGTCTGTTTTGCTTTTTGGGGGGGAATTGGCTGATGACAGAAAAACGCACCACTGGGCATTTGGCAGCGCTACTGACGATTTTGATTTGGGGGACCACGTTTATTGCGACCAAAGTGTTGCTACGCAGCTTCAATCCAGTGACGATTTTGCTGACGCGATTTGTGATCGGGTATTTGGCTTTGTTGGCATGGCGCCCAGGGTGGCTGCATTTGGCGAACCGCCGCCAAGAGTGGTTATTTGTTGGGGCGGGGTTTTCTGGGATCACGATCTATTACTTATTGGAAAATATGGCGCTGACGCAAACCACTGCTAGCAACGTCGGGATCATCGTGACCGTCGCGCCTTTTTTGACCGCGTTGTTATCGCGCTGGTTTTTGCACACCAAGCGCGCCAATATTTGGTTTTATGTGGGGTTTGTGGTGGCAATCAGCGGGGTGATCTTGATTTCCGACCCTGGCAACGCCAGCGGTCATGCCAGTTTACTAGGCGACGGTTTGGCGCTTTTGGCGTGTTTGGCTTGGGCGATCTATTCGATTTTCACCACCAAAATCGGCGCCTTGGAGCTGAATTTGATCCAATCTACGCGGCACGTCTTTTTTTATGGGTTGCTCTTCATGGTGCCCATTGCCTATGCATTGGGTTTTCATTTACCGCTTCAAGCTTTGCAATCAACTGAAAACTGGGCCAACTTTTTATTTTTAGGCATCGGGGCTTGTGCGGTGTGTTTTGTCACGTGGAATCTGGCGGTCAAGCGTTTGGGTACCGTGGCTAGTAGCGTGTATATTTATTTGGTGCCAGTGATCACCTTGATTTTTTCCGTGCTCTTGTTGCATGAGCCGCTGAGCGTGCCGTTGGTGATCGGCGCGGCATTAACATTAGTCGGGCTATGGCTGTCAGGCAAAAGTTGAACTTACTGAAATAAGTGTTGCAAGCGGGCATACCACCACCAATCTGGCACGTCGATGTCGAAGCGTCCGATCAAGTTGCCGATCACATCAAGGCGTTTGAGGTTAGTCGTTGGCAGGTTGTTAGTTTGCGCCAAAATCAGCGGATCATAAAAGCTTTGCGGCATCGCAAGCAATTGTCCGTTCAACCAAACCCGCAAGTCATCAGGCGCTTGGACTAGATCTTGCCAGCCTAGCGCTAAGTTTTTTGACGGTTTGCTTTGACAAAGTCGTGGCCGTGTTAGCCAGTGGCGCGATCTCATCAGGGGTCAAGTCTGCTAAATGGCTGATTTGCGTCAGCTTCGGACTGGTGGGATGCGGCAACACTGTCGGCACATGCACTTGGGATAACAGGCGATCATGTTGGGCACAACGATCGGCCAGCCACCATAAGCCCACGATATCGTTTGGTACCTCTGTCCACCAAACGCATAAAGGCGTGTTGGCTTCAATGGCGGTTTGCAAGGCGTTGATCGCAGTGCGATCTTGAGTTTGCAAGGTTTGGGCATCGACTTCAGGCGCCCATTGGCCTAACCCTAAATGGGCCACTTTCAACTGGTAAAAATCCAGCTGGGGTTGGTCCAGTCGGGATAGATCGCCAAATTGCAGATCTGGCGGTAAGGCTAATACAGTGAGTTGTGATCGTTGGGCGAGGGTTTTGGCAAAAATCGGATCAAAAGTCAGCATTAACAAGGCAAATTCCTTTCTGCTTCGGCAACAATGTCACATTAACGTTATGATAGCGCTTAACTTGCCAGTCGACAAATTGTCTTGACTTGGGTCTGGTCAGCAGGTATCATGCAAACAATGAATGATACCGTTTTCTATTTGAAAGGAGCAGGCCATGCGCGCGCGGACAAAGTGGTTGATCGCCTGGGGAAGCGTGGAATTGGCGTGGCTGGCAGGGCAGATCGTTTGGCCAATGCCAGGTTTATGGACTTGGTCTGTGGACGTGGTGTTGTATGTGATCTTGGCGATCATCGTGTTGCGCCGCCACCTGCCTAAAAGTTGACAAGTTCTGTTGGCATAGGTCAAAATAGATGTTGAAAAATCAAACTGGAGGGGTGCACAAATGAAGCGATTGGATCTTGTGGGTCAAAAGTTTGGCCGCTTGACGGTGATCAGCTATGCAGGTGCGGCCACTAACGGCAACGCCAGGTGGAATTGTCAATGCGATTGTGGCAATACGGCAGTGGTCGATGGCTACCGCTTGCGCAAAGGTATGACCACCAGCTGTGGGTGTTATCGGCGTGAATACATGAAAAAAGCGATCATGGCAAATCCCAAGACCCGCGCGCAAATGGGGCAACGCGGTCAATTTGACGACACAGAAGGCGTCAATGTGGCCGCTGCGACCAAGTTGCGCGCCACGAACCGCTCTGGGGTGATCGGGGTTTCCTTTGATCGCCAAACTGCCAAGTGGAATGCGCGGTTATTTTTGAAAGGCAAATTGGTGTTGAACAAACAATTCGTCGATTTCCAAGCAGCAGTTGACGCGCGCAAAGCCGCTGAAAAAAAGTTTCTCGATCCGATCTTACAGCGTACCAACAAATCAAATGACTAATTGAAACGACTGCCTGCAGCCGTTTTTGATTCAGGAGGCCAACTTTGACGCGAAAAAGTTCAGCGTACACCATCAGTATCACTGGGATCTTAGCCGCATTGATCATTTTACAAGCCTACATCCCCATGGTCGGCTATATTCGCATCACGCCGCTGTGGCCGGCGATCTCGACCATTCATTTAACCGTGATCTTAGCCGGCGTGCTACTGGGCGTGCGCGGTGGGGCCGGTTTAGGGGCGTTTTGGGGTTGTGTCAGTTTGATCAAAGCCTACACAGATGCCACTGATCCAGTGACGATCTTGCTGTTTCGCAACCCGTTGATCGCGATCATTCCGCGGATCATGGTCGGCGTGGTGGCAGGGTTGATCTTCAACCACATGGCCAAAACCCATCAAAAAGACCTCCTTGGCACGATCAAAATGGTTTTTGCCGGCGTTTGCGGGGCGTTGACCAATACCAGTTTGGTGATCGCCTTGACTTGGGTGTTTTTTGCCAATAATGCCAATGCCGTGGTCAAAGGCGCTGACGGTAGTAATTTAGGGTGGTTGTTGATCGGGGCTTTGGCGATCAATGCCATTGCCGAAGCGCTGTTAGCTGGTATTTTGGTGCCGATATTAAGCCAAGCGTTATTGCGATTCAAACGTTGAAAAATGGCACCATCGTTGATCAGATCAACGATGGTGCCATTTTAAGTTATTTCATCTTGACGGCGGCGGCATGCAAGCTTTGCGCATCGGCAGTGACGGATTGCAAATTGGCTTCCACGATATCAGCTTGTTGACCTAGCGAGCTGTCATATTGGTTCAACTGTCCCAAGGCGTCTTCAATGCCTGATTTGTCACTGGGGTCGGCGGCAACGGTGTCAAAGAAATCTTGTTCCGCATCAGTGAGTTCTTTGTAGTAGGCGTCAAAGGTTTTATGATCGAGTTGGGCCAACTTCAATGTCGCGATGGTTTTTTTCAGCTGGGTCTTAGGCAGTTGGGCATTGGCTTGAGAGTTGATCTTCACCAATTGATTGGTGGCGGCTTCTAGTTGGCTTTGCACCCGTTCAAGCTGTTTATAGGCGGCTTCACGCTTTTGGATCAAGGCGTGGATCTTGCCAGTATTTTGAAAATCAGCATTGGGGTGGGCGGCATAAGCAGTTTCAAAAGTGGACGGAAAGGCGCCGATTTGATTTTGAATGGTGTCGATGGCCGCATTTTGTTTGGCGACTTGGGTGACAATGTTGTTGGACGTTTGTTTGAGTTGCGTTTTTTGATCAAAACCTGCTGAACAGGCAGTCAAAAACACGATCAGGCCAATGAATGGCAACCACAGTTTTTTCATCTTGCGCCCCTTTGATTCGTTTCTTTCATCGTAGCGTAAATGCAGTTAAATTTCTAGTCTCGACGATTTTAGTTGCCGTCGTCTTGACATTCTGATACACTTACGAAGTACTTCCGTCTGTTAGAGACGAAATGCAATTCATGCGCTTTTGCGCTAGGAGGATTTATTAATGGAACAAGGTACAGTTAAATGGTTCAACGCAGAAAAAGGTTACGGCTTCATCACTCGTCAAGATGGCTCTGATGTTTTCGTTCACTTTTCTGCTATCCAAGGCGACGGCTACAAGACTTTAGAAGAAGGCCAAGCAGTCAGCTTCGAAGTCGAACAAGGCGACCGCGGTGCCCAAGCCGTTAACGTTAACAAGCTGTAATTCAAACAAAAGCCTCGCCGAATTTTCGGTGAGGCTTTTTTCAATGTGGCTGAGCCATAAAGCGGTTTTAGCATAGAGTAGAAGAGTCCTGACGAGCAAATCCCGAACTTAGGATTTGCTTGGCAGGACTCTTCTACGCAAATGCGTTGCTTTTTGGCTCGTACATCTCGGTAATTATCGTGTTCATTTCGTGACTTTCAATGATGTCTTGGATTTTTTCAATGGTTTCAAAAGGGTTACACCAATGGCGCTTGTTCATTCGGGTAATAAAATCCCCAAGCTTCGCGCGCTTGGCTCATGATCACCGCGGTGTCATAAGTCCACGCAAGCGTCGGATTGTCGCCAGTATCCACGGCTTGGGCCATGTCATTGATCTCATAAGCCATGGCGTGATGTTGATCGCCGGCACTTAAAGTCGTCGGCTCACTGCCAGTGACGGCAATGGTGGCGTGATCAGCGCGCGGATATTCGCTGATTTGCACATAGCCGCGGTCATAAGCGGCCATGCCGACTTTGGGCATCTGGGCTTGCAGATTCAAGACGACGGTGGCTTGTTGACCATCGGCATTGGTCAATAAAAAGCTGCTTTGATCATCAACCCCTGTGGCTGAGCGCGTCATTTGCGTGGCCACCAGCTTAGGCGTTGCACTCATCAACCGCCGCACAAAAGACAGCGCGTAAATGCCGATATCCAACAAGGCGCCTCCTGCCAGATCAGGATTTAACAAACGGTCTTTAGGATCGGTGGCATTGATCCCAAAAGCCACTTGGATCGTGCGCAAGCGGCCGAAGTCTTTGACGGCTGCATCCAACGCCGGATATAGCGGCATATGGTAGATGGTTTGGGCTTCCATTAAGATCAAGTGACGCTGTTTGGCAATGGCGATCAATTCTGCCAATTCCCGGGCGTTTAACGTGATGGTTTTTTCGGCAAAAACATGTTTGCCTGCTAAGAGCGCGGCTTTGATGTTTTCATAGTGGAAATTGTGAGTCGTGGCGACATATACAATGTCGATGTCGGGATCCGCGAACAAGCTGGCATAATCCGGATAGGTCTTGGGTACGTTGAATTGTTTGGCAAAAGCAGCGGCACGGGTTTGATCGCGTGCGGCGACGCCATACAAAGTTTGCGTGTTTGGAAAAAATGTGGCGAAATTATGGGCGATGCGACCTAAGCCCACAATGCCCCAACGATAGTTTGTCATCAGTTGCCTCCAATTTTTGTAAACGGTTTAAACTTAGTCTACCACCCGAGCACGATGGTGAAAACATGTTAGAATAAGTTGAGGTGATTGAAATGAATGATACCCATTTGATCGAATTAGCCGCGTTTGTGTTGCGGCAGCGTGACGGGAATGCTGACGTGTTAGAATCAGTGATGCACATTCCCACAGCGGCGATCTTGCAAGGTCAAGCCGCTTTATTGCCACAACAGCGTGAACAATTGCGTTATTTGTTTACTGATTATGAGTGGATGCTGGCTCAAAAGCTGGCAGTGTTTGAAAGCACCACCCCAGTTGTCGGCGGGTTGGCGCAACGTTTCCAAAATGCTAAAACCGTGATCGCCAAAGCTTGGCTACAAACGCCAAGTGTCACCACCAATTATGTCAAAGAACCCCTTGGTGCTGGGCGCGTCAGTGTACATTTGCAACTACGCCAAGATTATGGTGTCCATGGGTTAGTCGACATTTTGGATTTTGTGGTGCCAACGACGATCGCTGAGCAACTCCAAACCAAGCAACTCGACTTGTTGACTTGGGCTGATGAAAATTTAGATGATCCGGAAGTGAAGTAATGGCGCGACGCCGCAAACCGCGAAAGCACAAAACCCACCGCCTCAAACTCCCTGCTTTGATCTGGCTGATCTTATTAGCCATGGGTTTAAGCGTTGGGGTGGTAGGCTGTCAATTGATCGCCCAACGCACCGCCAATGTCGATACTGTGGCTCAACACAGCGATGACACGGCACAAAAGCAAGCCTTCATCGACAAATTGGCACCTTATGCCCAAGAGTTGCAACAAGTTTACGGCGTGAAAGCGTCGATCACGCTGGCCCAAGCGATTTTAGAATCCGACTGGGGGACTAGCACCTTGGCGGCAAAATACCATAATTTGTTCGGCATTAAAGCCGGCTCTGGCGGGGTGGTGTTGACCACGCAAGAATACCTCAATGGCAAATGGAAAACCGTCAACGGCCGCTTTGCCGTGTATGCCAGCGACCAAGAATCCATGAAGGCACATGCGTTATTGTTCGTCAATGGCACCGCTTGGAATGCCAAACAATATGCTGATGTGTTAGCGGCAACCACTTATCAACAAGCGGCTGCGGCGTTACATACGGATGGCTATGCAACTGATCCAGATTATCCCAGCAAGTTGGTGAAGTTGATCCAACAATGGCATTTGGATCAATACGACCAATAACGGGTCGGCGGTTTCTCATTTTCAAAGGGTTGCGCGATTGGTTTAAATTATTTTCAGTAAACAAACCCAAACAAAATCATTCACAAAAACCCGAATAATCGGGTTTTTGTGCAATTGGTGGCGATCAACGATGAAACGTGGTCAGTCATCACCCCGCAAGCCGATAACCGGTAGTGGCAAAACACGAACGGTAACGTGAAAATACGATGTGATTATCGTAAATTGGTTGTTTGACCTTATTTTTTGTGTTAAAATTTGTGAAATTCAATAAATGGATAAGGATGTGCATACTGGTGAAATTACTTGAAGACCGGATCAGAAAAGATGGTCAGGTATTAGGTGCAGAAGTATTAAAGGTAGACAATTTCTTGAACCATCAAATCGACCCTGATCTGATGACGGCGTTAGGGGAAGAATTTCACCGGCAATTTCAAGACCAACCCATTACCAAGATCTTAACCGTCGAAAGTTCTGGGATCGCGCCAGCCTTGGCTGCTGGGATGGCTTTTCATGTGCCAGTGGTGTTTGCCCGCAAGCACAAATCACTGACGTTAAAAGATGATCTGTACACCGCTGAAGTGTATTCCTTCACCAAAAAAACCGCCAACCAAATCGCCATTGCCCAAAAGTTCTTAAGTGCTGATGACCACTGCTTGATCATCGATGACTTTTTGGCGAACGGGCAAGCAGTCGAAGGCTTGATCGACATTATCGAACAAGCCCAAGCCACCTTAGAAGGCGTTGGGGTCGTGATCGAAAAGTCCTTCCAAAAAGGGCGCAAGTTGTTAGATGATCGCCATATCAAAACCGTTTCCTTGGCGCGCATCAAGGCCTTTCATGACGGTCAAGTCGAATTCGAGGACGAAGCATGAAAAACGCTGACATCTCTGCACCAAAAGCGGCGGTTTTAGGGATCCAACACTTATTGGCCATGTATTCAGGATCGGTGTTGGTGCCGATTTTGATCGGCGCCTCGCTACATTTTTCCAGTGAGCAAATGACGTATCTGGTGTCCATCGATATTTTCATGTGTGGGATCGCCACGGCACTGCAGATCTTCTCCAATAAATTCTTTGGGATCGGCTTGCCAGTCGTGCTTGGCTGTGCGGTACAAGCCGTGGCGCCGTTGATCTTGATCGGGCAGAAATTTGATTTTCAAACCATGTATGGTGCGATCATTGCCGCAGGACTGTTCGTTTTTGCCATCGGCGGATTTTTTGCCAAGTTGCGCAAGTTGTTCCCACCTTTGGTTACTGGCACCTTGATCACCGTGATCGGGTTATCGTTGATCCCAGTGGCCTTTCAAAATCTTGGCGGCGGGTCCACGACTGCCAAAGATTTCGGGTCAATGACCAACTTAGCCGTTGGCGCTTTTACCGTTTTGTTGATTCTAGCCTTTAACGTTTGGGGTCGCGGCTTTGTTCGCAGTATCGCCATTTTGATCGGGTTGATCGGCGGCACGGTATTGGCTGGATTTTTAGGCATGGTATCCTTTGCGCCAGTTGCCGAAGCGTCATGGTTCCATGTGCCCACGCCATTTTACTTTGGGGTGCCGCATTTTGAATGGAGCTCCATTGTCACCATGATCTTGATCTCATTGGTGTCGATGGTCGAATCCACTGGGGTGTTTTTTGCCTTAGGGGATGTGGTCGGCCGCAAGATCGAAGCTGACGACTTGAAAAAAGGCTATCGCGCTGAAGGGCTAGCGGTATTTTTAGGTGGGGTGTTCAACACCTTCCCTTACACCACCTTTTCCCAAAACGTTGGCTTGGTGCAATTATCTGGGATCAAAACCCGCAAGCCAGTCATGTTTTCCGCCTTGTTCTTGATCCTGTTAGGCTTATTGCCAAAAATCGGCGCCTTGGCGACGATCATTCCGTCGCCAGTTTTAGGTGGGGCGATGTTGGTGATGTTTGGCATGGTGGCCGTGCAAGGTATTCGCATGTTGCAACAAGTGGACTTCCACAATGACAAGAACTTGTTGGTGGCGGCAGTTTCCATCGGCTTAGGTCTTGGGGTCACCACCCAGCCTGAAATCGTGCAAGCTTTGCCAGAAACGTTACAATTGTTGTTTGGCTCTGGGATCTTGATGGCTTCAGTTTCTGCGGTGTTGTTGAATTGGATCTTTAATTCCAAAACGCCGCAACCAGAGCTACCAACCAAAGACGGTTTAAACGAAAAAGACGAGTAGTATCACAGAAAGAAGACTATGATGCCTCAATTTATCAAACCAGGTGCCGTGATCGGCATTATCGGCGGCGATGTGCGCGGGTATCAACTTGCGTTAGCCGCTCGGCAAATGGGCATGCACCCGATCGTGCTTTCCCCAACAGACAGTGACATCGCCTTTGATGTGGCTGATATGCGCATCGTCGGGGCGGTGGATGACCAAGACGCCTTACAGCGGGTGGTCGATTTAGCCCAAGTGATCACTTATGTTGATGAGAATGTCGACGGCACCACCTTACAAGACATCGCCAAGCCGCAACAATTACCTTCTGGCGTGGATATTTTAAGCGTGACGCAAGACCGCTATTTGGAAAAAGTGTTCTTGGATGATCAAAACATGAACATTTTGCCATATGCGCAAGTCGTCACGCCAAAAGACATTACCGCCGCAGTGGAGAATGTCGGCTTTCCGGCGATTTTAAAGCCGATCCAAAAAGGCATCGGGGTCGATCAACAATTGCGCTTGACCCAACCAGAAGATGTGCGCCGTGCTGAACAATTGTTACAACAGCGCCCTTATGTTTTGGAGGCGTGGTTGGATGACCCCACTGAATTCTCCGTATTAGTCGCCAAAGCCGGTGACACGATTCGGGTGATGCCAGTGGTGGAAAATCAATTTACCCATCACTTGTTGAAAGCCTCCACTGTGCCGGCCACTGCCAATGCGGCGGTGATTGCTGAGATCCAACGGATCGGCAGAGTCTTGGCGCAAGCGTTGAATTACACTGGGGTGTTTGGCATCGAGTTATTCATGACCAAAAGCCTGACGCTTTATGTCAAACGCATTTTCCCAGGGCCACAGCTTAATGGGCATGTACTGACGGCTACCACTGGTGTGTCGCCTTATCATCTACATTTGCGCGCCTTATTTGGCTGGCCGCTGCCGGCGGTGCGTTTGGTGCAAGATGGGGCCTTTTTGCCGCTGCGCGTTGACGATCGCGCCGCGGCGATGACGCAGATCCAAATCAAACCTGATTGGCGCTTCACCTTTTATCCAGAAGGGGCGGCAGATATCGGGCAGATCGTCATCACTGGTGACATTGATGAAATCAAACAAACCGTCAATGCCACTGATTATTTCCAGATCTAGTTGCTGTTAATCTTATAGGTGAGACATAAGGAGGAACCAATTCATGATCGACCGTTATAGTCGTTTGGAAATGGCACAAGTTTGGACCGAAGAAAATCGCTACAAAGCGTGGCTTGAAGTGGAAATTTTGGCTGCTGAAGCGTGGTCAACGTTAGGCGAGATCCCAGCTGAAGACGTCAAAGCTTTACGCAAAAACGCAAGCTTTACCGTTGATCGGATCCATGAAATCGAAGCCGTGACTCGTCATGACGTGGTGGCGTTCACTCGGACAGTTTCAGAATCTTTAGGCGAGGAAAAAAAGTGGGTGCATTTTGGCTTGACGTCCACTGACGTCGTTGATACCGCCCAAGGTGCGGTGTTGAAACAAGCCAACACCATTTTACGCGCGGATATCGTGGCGTTGATCGACGCGTTAGCCAAGTTGGCCAAAGCTTACAAGCACACCCCAATGATGGGGCGGACTCATGGTGTCCACGCAGAGCCGACCACATTTGGGTTAGTGGTGGCCACCTGGTATTCCGAAATGCAACGCAACTTGAAGCGTTTTGACGAAGCCGCAGCAGATGTTGAAGCCGGCAAGATCTCAGGGGCGGTTGGTACATTTGCCAACACCCCACCAGCTGTTGAAGCCTATGTTTGCGAACACTTAGGCATTCGCGCCCAAGAAATCTCCACCCAGATCTTGCCGCGCGACTTGCATGCGCATTATATCCAAACGCTGGGCTTGATTGCCACTTCCGTTGAACGCTTTGCCACTCAAGTGCGGCATATGCAACGCACCGAAGTTCATGAAGTGGAAGAACATTTCAACCCTGGTCAAAAAGGCTCTTCAGCTATGCCGCATAAGCGCAACCCGATCGGCTCTGAAAATGTTTCTGGCTTGGCGCGGGTGATCCGCGGCTACAGTATTCCGGCACTGGAAGATGTCAACTTGTGGCATGAACGCGATATTTCGCATTCTTCTGCTGAACGCATGATGTTACCAGATGCCACTGGTTTGTTGGATTACATTTTGCATCGCTTCACAACGATCATCGAAAACCTCGATGTTTTCCCAGAAACGATGCTGGCCAACATGAACAAGACGCATGGTTTGATCTTCTCACAACGCGTGATGTTGAAGCTGATCGAATCTGGCTTGTCGCGTGAAGCCGCGTATGATCTGGTGCAACCAAAAACTGCCCAAGCTTGGGATGAACATCGCGACTTCCGCCAATTGTTGGAAGCTGATCCTAAAGTCACTGAGCGTTTGAGTGATGCCCAATTGGATGATGCGTTTGATTATCATTATCACTTGCGCCATGTCGATGAGATCTTTGATCGCATCGGGTTAGGCGACTAAATCGATTGGTGAGGCCGAGCGGCATGCTCGGTCTTTTATTTTGTTTGTGGCCGGAAGCTCTGGGGACTGCGGCAAAAAGCGCTCCGGCGGGCAGGACATGGAACGCTATGGCACCGTCCCTCCGGTTTGAAAAGCTGTGAGTTCCGGTGAATTGGCACCACTACGGAAAACTGGCCAAGTTGCCGTGCGGCCGGCTTCAGAAATCGGCCAAGCCCGCCGATGTTCTTACACCTAGATCTTGAACCAGCCAAACCCGCTGTTTCAAGATCTGCCGGTGAAATCAAGGATGCCGCCAAAGCCCAGCGTCATCCTTGATTTCACTTTCACGGCAATTGGCCAGTTTTCCTCCGTGATGCCAATTCACCTCCGCTCACAACTTTTCTAGGTTGGCCTATTTCGCCTCTTGCTGGTGGTCCATTTCGACGTGAACAATCAAGCCAGCATCACTAAGAAAACTATTGAGTTATCTAGGTGGTCGATTTCAAAATCTTACTTGACCGAGCAACTCATCACTAGTAGGTCATGCATACTAGTGCCAGTCATGCCAACGTCACGCCCTTTGTCAGATACCTCCTGGAATGAAGGGCGTTTGAATTTGGAACGGAGGTTGGCTGGTCGCGGCATCGTGAGCTTTCCGTTAGCGATTTATCGCTTACGGAAAGCCGCAGAAAAAGATCCGGCGGGTGGGGCGCACAGCGACACAACCCGGCTAGCTTTTTTGAGGCCCTTCACCATGCTGCGGCTAGCCAACCGGAGTGCCAAATTCAAATGCACGTATGAGCTGTCGATGTTTGATAAAGCCGCGGGTTATTTGCTTTTTTGGCGGTTTATCGGCGTGGCTTGTGATAGAGTATGTGTATTATTGAACTTGGAGGCTGTCATGTTTTCGATTTTACTTGCCATAATCTATCTCGCATTTATCAGCTTGGGGTTACCTGATTCGCTGATCGGCTCTGGGTGGCCGGCGATGCATACGGCGTTAAACGTGCCGACGAGCTATGCTGGGATCATTACCATGCTGATCTCAGCGAACACGATCATTTCCAGTTTGCTGTCAGATCGCTTGACGCGCCGCTTTGGCACTGGGGTCGTCACTGCTACAAGTGTGGCCACCACGGCTTTGGCGTTATTTGGCTTTTCTTTTTCAGGACACTTTATTTGGTTGTGCGTGTGGGCGATTCCTTATGGCCTTGGTGCCGGCGCTGTCGATGCAGCGTTGAACAACTATGTGGCGCTTCATTATCAAAGTCGCCAAATGAATTGGCTGCACTGTTTTTGGGGTGTTGGGGCGGCCATCAGCCCGTATGTGATGAGTTTTGGTTTAACCCATCAGTGGGGGTGGCAAAGCGGTTATCGGATCATCGGTATCGTGCAGCTTTTGTTGACGATCGTGTTGGTGCTCAGCTTGCCGCTGTGGCAAAAACGCCAACCAAGCGGCTCTGCTGTCGCTGCCAAACTGACGACGCGGCAGTTGTTTGCACTTCCTGGGGTGCCACAAGTGTTGACGGCTTTTTTGGCTTATTGTGCCCTTGAAGGCACGGCTGGGATCTGGGCGGCTAGTTATTTGGTGCAAGCGCGCGGCGTCGAAGTCGCAACGGCGGCAAAGTTTGCGGCGCTTTTTTATATGGGGATCACTTTGGGGCGGTTTTTGTCTGGGTTTATCGCCGATCGCTTAGGGGATCGCCGGATGGTGTGGTTGGGCACTTTGATTTTAGGCGGTGGGCTTTTATTGGTGTTGCTGCCGCTACCAGTGCAAGCGGCGTTAGCAGGGTTGTTGATCATTGGCTTAGGCTGTGCGCCGATTTATCCGACGATCATTCATGAAACGCCGACGAACTTTGGCGCGCCAAATTCTCAAGCGGTGATCGGCATCCAAATGGCATTTGCTTATGTCGGGTCGACGTTTGCGCCACCGCTGTTTGGCCTTTTAGCAGAGGCATTTAGCATCAGGTTGTACCCGGTGTATATGCTTGGCTTTACCTTGCTGATGGTGGTGGCGGTCGCCAAACTCAATCATGCGATCCCTAAACACCAGTGAAAGCATGCAGAACGAGACAGCTGGTTGTCGCGCATTTTGGTTTGGTCAACTTTTGCGGTAAAATAAAACAGATAAGCACAAAGGAGACCAATATGGACGAGTTGAAACAAACACTACAAGCGCCTTTTAGTGAAGCCTGGGCGGATCAGTTGCTCAAGGCACTACAAGAATTGGCGCGCATCGGCGGTGGGCGCCCGCAACAGCTTGCCTTGGTCGACTTAACGCTTGATCTGCGCGGCTTGTGGCCGGTGCACTTGACCCTTGATGGCCAAGCGTTAGCAACTGGCGACTTGTGGCCGGCGATCACTGCCACAGCCACGCTTGAAGCGTTGCCAGTGACGGGCAAAGCTGTCGATTGGGTGGTGCGAAAGTTATTTCGCACTTATGTGGCAGCGTTGCGGGATCCCGCGAATTTGCCGCAAAGCGTACAGCCGCAATGGGCTTTGGTGCATGCCATGGCCAATCACTTCCAAGCCCTTGGCGCGGTGGTGCATCAGCTGCATTTAGCCGATGACCAAGAACCGGTGAAGGTGCGCTTGTTTGGCCCACTTGCTGAAGAAACTGTGGCGTTGATGGCGCAATATGGCGTGACTTACACCCATGGCAAAATGCTGACCCCATGGGCGCAAGCATTTTCGTCTTTGCGGCATATGGAAGATCTTTCCATCGCCAAAGCCAAACCCCGGCGCGGTGTGGCAGAAGCCGGGTTACAACGCGATGTGTTAGGGCGGGCCAAAGCGTTAAAAACGCGGCATTTTCCTAAAACGCCAGCGCCTGCCTTCACGCCGCAACGCCCGATCTTACAGCCTTTTGGTGGGCGACCGGACGCGTATACCGTGTTTGATCTGGAGTTTTCCAGTGGCAACAAGCAAGAAGGCCAGTTCGCCACGGAAATCGGCGCGATCAAAGTCCGCAATGCGCGCATCGTCGATACTTTCGACTGCTTTGTGCAGATTCCACATGGTATGCGCTTGAATTCCCGCTCACAATCGTTGACTGGGATCCATACCGGCTTGTTGATGCGCTATGGCCGCCCAGCTGGCACCGCACTGACTGAATTTCAAAACTTCATCGGCAAAGATCCGCTGTTAGGCTTTGCGGTCAAAGGCGGGGACTTGTTGGTGATGCAGCGGCAATTTGGGTTGTATGCCACGCCTGGGCGCTTGTTAGATGTCGCAGAAATCGCCAAAGCCGGCGGACCGATGCCAGGCGGTCCAGATGTGGGCTTGGCCAAATATCGCAATTACTTGGGGCTAGATATTTTGGCGCATGGTGCCGTGTATGATGCAGTGACCACTTATGCGCTATATGCTTACTTGCAAGGTTCGCCATTATTGCCTGAAGTGGTGATGGCGCAATTCAATCAAGTGTTTGAACAAACCAGCTTTAAATCCCCGAAGAAGAATTTTCATTACTAAGAAATAGACCAAACGGCCGTCATGGCAAGCTGAAATTTCGGCTTGCCATGACGGGCGTTTGGTCTTCACTTAAATTCTTTGAGGCACGATTAATGGAGCTTGCCGGAATCAAACAGCTGCCGGATCTTGGTTTGGATCAACAACAAAGTGGCGTGAGATTCGGTTTTAAACCGCGGGACGAGTTCCGAAGCGAGTAAGCTGGTTTCAGTCAAAAGATGTTCTTGGTTGATATCTTTGACCTCCAAGCCTTTTTCAGTGAATACCGCGGTTAAGTAGCCGCCTTCAACGCCTTCATCCAATAATTGTTGCGCCCAGTTGCGCAACCCGCCTTGGATCACGGCGTCTAAAGGTTCGTTGAGTTTGTCAGCTAAAGCTTGGGCTTGGGCTAATGTTTCTGGAATTTCATGCATGGCATATGCCTTCTTTTTTTGTTTTAAATGTAAGCCTTTTTCAAGAATTTGTCGAGTTATTCCCGATATGTAGCCAACCGGCGATCATGTGACGATTGCGCATCATGATCGGCAACAGCAAGGCTAACGCCAATAGCCCACAAGCGGGGAAACCCCATAATCCGCCGGCAACATCCATCACGGAACCGACAAACAAACTGCCGATCGGGGTGGTGCCTTGATTCAATAACACATACACGGACATGATCCGCCCTCTGAGGTGATTGGGGATGTCAAATTGAAAACTGGCATTGGACTGGTTCAAAAAGATCATATTACAAAAGCCGATCAGCACCATCATCGCCATGGCCAAGTCCGTTTGCCGGATCAATAGCATCAACGCTTGTAAACTCGCGGTGCCTACAGCCACGACCAAATAAAAATCTCGCCGCAAGCCAAACCGTGCCAAGTAGCTCATTAAAAAAGCGGCGATCAGCGACCCAACGCCTGTGGCCGAAAGTAAATTGGCATAAGTTTGCGCGCCGGAATGCAGCACTTCTTTGGCAAAAATCGGGATGATGACATTGTTATTGTAATTCAAAGTGCAAATGATCAGCATGAAAATGGCGCTTAAGCGAATTTCTGCATGGGTCCAAACATACTGCAAGCCATCTTTGACATCTTCCCAAACGCGTTTGTTGGAAGGCGTGGCGACCACACGCGCTTGCTTGATCAAAAATAAGCCTAACAGCACCGCCAAATAAGACACGGCGTCGACTAAAAAGCAGATCCCCACGGAAAACTTCACCATCAATATGCCGGCGATACTAGGACCGGCGATCTTGGCCAAATTAAACACCGTGGAATTCAACGAAATGCCGTTCATCAAGTTTTTGTGACCGACTAACTCCACCACAAACGATTGCCGCGTCGGCGTGTCAAAACTTTGTAAACACCCATAGCCTAACGCAATCAGCAAGACCATCCAGTATTGGACGATCCCAGTCAACACGATCACAGTCATGATCACGCCTAAGGCTAAAAATCCTGCTTGGGTGAGCATCAAAATGCGCCGTTTAGGGTAGCGGTCGATCAACGTGCCTGCCACTAACGTCAACGCTAAGATCGGAGCAAACTGACACGCACTTAAGATCCCCACCAGCAAAGCAGACTTGGTCATTTGATACACCAACCAAGTTTGGGCGGTGCGTTGGATCCAAGTACCCATCACGGAAACACATTGGCCCAGCCAAAAATAGCGGAAATTCGGATTTTTTAAAGACGAGAAAGTACGGGCGAGGACTTGCATCTGCAGACTCTTTTCTGAAAAATAACATCGTCAATATTTTGCGCTTTCATCGACATTTGTCAATCACACTTTGGCACAATAAAGATAGCGAATAGTTATCTTTGCGGGTATAATAAAGCTAAAAAGGAGGCGCTATCATGGTGACGATCAACTTAGATACCCCAGTTTTTGACTTGGTCACCCAAACGCCAGCGATCATTGACGTGATGGTGGCGATGGGGTTAGATGGGGTCACGGATCCCAAGTTATTGCACACAGTCGGGCGTTTGATGACTTTGCGCAAAGGTGCCAAAATGAAACACATCGACAT
This sequence comes from Lacticaseibacillus salsurae, assembly GCF_045862175.1. Classification (NCBI taxonomy): domain Bacteria; kingdom Bacillati; phylum Bacillota; class Bacilli; order Lactobacillales; family Lactobacillaceae; genus Lacticaseibacillus; species Lacticaseibacillus salsurae. The sequence goes on from NZ_BAAFZI010000004.1 coordinate 19,016, forward strand.
CGCCGAGTTGACTCAAAAGTTAGCAGCGGCGGGATTTGAGGTGCAACATGACTGAAACCCATGCGATCGACCGCCAGAAAAAAATCGTGGAGATCTTGCAAATGTTGCATCAAGGCGGGTCATTTGAAGCAGCTAAAAAGATTTTTGATGAGACTTTTGATCAAGTTGACGTTTCAGAGATCACCAACGCTGAACGCCAACTGATCGCTACTGGTTTGAATCCCATGGAGATTCAAACCTTGTGTAACGTCCACGCCGCCGTGTTTCGCGGTAAGATCAACCAGCACAGCAAAACGCCGAGCGAAGAGATCCCCGGTCACCCAGTGCAAGTGTTGAAATTGGAAAACACCGTGTTGATGAGTTTGCTGAATGACGAGTTGTTACCGACCTTGAAAAAGTGGCAACAAGCTGGCAGCGATGTTGAACTGCGCCACCGCATGCAAAATGCGCTAGCGGATCTGACCAAAATCGACCACCATTATTTGCGCAAAGAAAACTTGATCTTCCCACTGATGACCAAATACGGCATCACCGCGCCGCCAAAAGTGATGTGGGGCGTTGATGATGAGATCCGCGGCTGGATCAAAGCCGCCTTAAAGCTGGTGACCACCACGCCAACTCCTGACGCTTACACCATTGAAGCGGCGATCGAAAAAGCCGCCAAAGAAGTCGACGAAATGGTGTTCAAAGAAGAAGAGATCATGTTGCCGATGACCCTTGAGATCTTCACCGCCGCTGATTGGGCGATGATCCAGCGCGAATCAGGCGACATTGGCTACACGTTGATCGCCGACCCGCTACCTTGGCAGCCGACTGAAGCTGAATTGGCGCAAAAGCCCAAGCCTTCCAAAATGGCGGCAGAACTCAACGCGATGGCAGAAGAATTGGCGCAATCTCAAGCGTTAGCCTCTGATCGTGCACCAGAACCTAGCGACCGCGATGTGCTAAAAGCGATCCACCAAGGCGTCTCCATGCCCACTGCGCCGGCAGAAACGCTGGCTAAACTGCAAGCGGCCAAAACTGCCGACGGGGATAACGATGTGCACGGCCCATCGATTTCTGTGCAACGCCCGAAACCTAAGCGCCATGCTGGGCCTACTGTTTTTGGCGCCGCCACGTCAGGCAGTGCTTCTGGCCGCATTGAAATCGATGGCAGCCACCCAGCGCGGGTGCTGTTGCCAACGGGATCGATGGATCTTGATCAACTCACCAATGTGTTGCGCTTATTGCCCTTAGACCTCACGTTTGTGGATGATACCGATACGGTGCGCTGGTTTTCAGATTCTGGTGAGCGGGTTTTTCCGCGGACAACGGCGGTGATCGGCCGTTTGGTCAAAGATTGTCATCCGCCAAAGTCAGTGGATAAAGTCGAAAAGATCTTAAGTGATTTTCACGCCGGTCGCCAAGATCACGCGGATTTTTGGATCAACTTGCACGGCGAGAAAATGATCTATATTCGTTATTTTGCCATTCGTGATGTGGACGCTAATTATTTAGGGTGTTTGGAAGTCACGCAAGATATTTCTGCCATTCAACAACTCACCGGTGAAAAGCGGTTAGGGGATTAAATCCACACGCAAAGCCCAGCTTGTGATCGCTGGGCTTTTTTGGTGTAAAAAATACGTACATATGTTTGTGATGCTGTTATGCCCGCCGCTTTTTTGGTACAATTACCCTAACTGACTGCAAGACGAAAGGAAGATTATTCCATGGCGACTGTTCCAATGTTGGACGGCATGAACGACAAGCAAACTGAGGCGGTATTGGCAACTGAAGGCCCAGTGTTGATCATGGCTGGTGCCGGTTCTGGTAAAACGCGGGTGTTAACGCATCGCATCGCGTATTTGATCGAAGAAAAAAATATCAACCCTTGGCGGATCTTGGCGATCACTTTCACCAATAAAGCCGCTCGGGAAATGAAAGAACGCGTCGGCAAGTTATTAGACGCTGAAGTGGCGCGGGATGTGTGGGTGTCGACTTTCCATGCGCTTTGTGTGCGGATCTTACGCCGCGACATTGAAAAACTCGGCATGAATCGGGCCTTTACGATCGCTGATCCAGCAGAACAATTAACGCTGGTGAAACACATTTTGGCGGATATGAATCTGGATCCCAAGCGCTATGATCCTAAAGGTATTTTAAGCGCGATCTCCAATGCCAAAAACGATTTATTAACGCCAGACGACTATCAAAAACAAGCCGGCGGTCCGATCGAAAAAATCACTGCTGATGTGTATCGCGAGTATCAAAAGCGTCTGCGCGGCGATCAGGCGCTGGATTTTGATGATCTGATCATGATGACCATTCAATTGTTCCAACAGGACAAAGAAACGCTTGAATTTTACCAACGTAAATTCCAATATATCCACGTCGACGAATATCAGGATACCAACGAAGCCCAATATCAACTGGTGCACATGTTGGCAGAAGGGTATCGCAATCTTTGTGTGGTCGGGGATGCGGATCAAAGTATCTATGGCTGGCGTGGCGCGAATATGCAAAACATTTTGGACTTCCAAGATGACTACAAAGACGCCCAAGTGATCTTGCTGGAACAAAACTACCGCTCTACTAAAACGATTTTGGATGCGGCCAATGGCGTGATCAAACACAACCAACAGCGCCAAGTCAAAACTTTGTGGACCCAAAACCCGCAAGGCGAAAAAATCACCTATTATCGCGCCCAATCGGAATTAGACGAAGCGTATTTCGTGATCAAACAAATCGAAGCGCAGATCCGCGATGAGCATCGCAAATATGGCGACTTTGCGATTTTGTATCGCACCAATGCCCAATCACGATCGATTGAAGAAGCTTTTGTCAAAAGTAATATTCCGTACAAAATGGTCGGCGGCCACAAGTTCTATGACCGCAAAGAAATTCGTGACGCGTTGGCCTATTTCCGCTTGGTGATCAACCCAGATGACGACATGTCATTTAACCGCATCGTCAATGAACCTAAGCGTGGGATCGGGTCAACGTCCATCGAAAAACTAGAAGCTTTTGCCACCCAAAATGGTTGGAGCCTGCTGGAAGCGGCAAGCAACGCCGAACTCACCCCAGTGTCTGGCAAAGCGCGCAAAGGCTTGGCGCAGTTTGGCACGACCATGCAAAAACTGGCGGTACAGCGCAAAGACTTCACGGTCACCGAAATGATGCAACACATTTTAGATGAAAGCGGCTATTTACCAACGTTAAAAGTGGCCAATACCATTGAAGCCGATACCCGCATCGATAACTTGAATGAGTTGCTGTCAGTGACGAAGCAATTTGATGACCGCTACGAACCTGAAGACGAAAATTCAGACATCTTTGTCGACTTCTTAGCTGACTTGGCGTTATTATCGGATCAAGATAGCATCGAAGAAGATGCTCAAGAAGTGACCTTGATGACCTTGCACGCGGCTAAAGGCTTGGAATTTCCAGTGGTGTTTATGGTGGGGATGGAAGAAGGCTTGTTTCCGCTGAGTCGGGCGGCAATGGATGAAACGCAACTGGAAGAAGAGCGCCGCTTGGCTTATGTGGGTATCACCCGCGCCCAAAAGAAGCTTTACATTTCAAACGCGTATGGGCGCATGCTTTATGGTCAACGCCAAAACAACCCAGCCAGTCGGTTTATTGAAGAAATCGATCCCGAGTTATTGGAAACTGCCGGTCAGGCCCAACCAAAATCCGATATTCCATTCATCAATCGGACTCAGCGTGCCGTAACGCCAACGTACTCGCGGCATCCAGTTGGCACCAAGGCCAAAAAAGTCACCGCCACAACCACCTCTGATGCTGGTAGCGAACACTGGGCTGCTGGCGATAAAGTCACGCACCGCAAGTGGGGCTTAGGCACAGTGGTGAAAGTCAACGGTTCAGGTGAAGATCAAGAGCTTGATATCGCGTTTGCGTCACAAGGCGTCAAGCGTTTGTTGGCTGCTTTTGCCCCGATCAAAAAAGCCTGACTTAGTGGCGTGCCGAAAAGCTGCGGGCTGCGGCGAATTGGCGCCACTGCAGAAAACTGGCCAAGTTGCCGTGCGGCCGGCTTCAGAAATCGGCAAAACCCGCCGATGTTCTTACGCCTAGATTTTGAACCAGCAAAGTTCGCTGTTTCAAAATCTGCCGGTGAAATCTGCGGATGCCGCCAAAGTTCGGCGTCATCCTTGATTTCACTGTCACGGCAATTGGTCAGTTTCCTGCCGTTATGCCAATTCACCTCCGCCCACAGCTTTTCTTGGCTAGTGAAGTTGAATCAACGATCAGGTTGCCGCTAGTCGGCATTACCTACTAGTGCCTGCAGCATGTCGAGTAGTTGCCAGATATCAGGCGGCACAAGTCGCGTAGGTCGTTTGAATTTAGGACGGAGGCTGGGTGGGGTAGCTACAGCGTTCCGCAAGTCGAGATCCAGCGGGTGGGGAGCGTAGCGACACATCCCGTAGCTTTGCTGAGGACTCTCACTATGGCTACCCCACCCAGCCGGAGTCCTAAATTCAAACCACCGGCCTAACTCACAGATAAGATAAGGAGAGTTGAACATGGCGCAAAAGCCGATCAGTGATTATACCCAAACCACCGCTCAAGCTGAAGTCGATGCTTTAGTGGCGCAATTGAATACTTGGCGCGACGAATATTACACCAAAGACGCGCCAACAGTGGAAGATCATGAATACGACTTACAATATCGCCGGCTACAAGAGCTTGAAGCCGCGTTTCCCGCACTGGTGCGGTCGGATTCGCCGACCCAATTAGTCGGCGGGGCCACAAATTCAGATCTGCCGAAAGTCCCACATCCGATCCCGATGTTATCCATGGGCGACGTTTTTTCGCTAGCAGAACTGCAAGACTGGGCCCAGCGCTTGGAAGCTGGTGTCGATCAGCCAGTAGATTACAATGTGGAATTGAAAATTGACGGCTTGTCCTTGTCTTTGGTGTACGAAAATGGCCAGCTGGTGCAAGGCTCAACGCGTGGTGACGGGAACATTGGCGAAGACGTCACCAAAAACGTCCGCACGATTCCAGATATTCCTCAAACTTTACCTGAGCCGCTGAACATTGAAGTGCGCGGTGAATGCTACATGCCAAAAGCCGCCTTTGCCGCATTGAATGCCAGTCGCGAAGCAGAAGGCCAAGCCATTTTTGCCAATCCGCGGAATGCCGCTGCGGGGTCTTTGCGCCAATTAGACGCCAAAATCACCAAAGCTCGGCAGTTGGCGACATTCATGTATACGGTGATCGATCCGGCGCAATATCAGCTACGCACGCAACACGAGGCCATCGCCTTCATGCAAAAATTAGGCTTTGCCACCAACCCGTCTAGTGTCGTGGCCAAAGATCTGGCGACCATGGATGCGTATATCACCACGCAAACTGCTGATCGCGATCAATTGGCTTATGGTATCGATGGCATCGTGGTGAAAGTCAACGACTTAGCTTTGCAAGCGCAATTAGGCAACACGGTCAAAGTGCCGCGTTGGGAGATCGCCTATAAGTTCCCACCAGAAGAAGCCCAAACCACCATTCGCGATGTCGAATGGACCGTTGGCCGCACTGGTGTGGTCACCCCGACGGCAGTGATGGATCCTGTGCAACTGGCTGGTACTACCGTCAGTCGCGCCACGTTGCACAATGTCGATCAGATCCAACAAAAAGATATTCGCCTAGGCGATGTGGTGATGTTGCATAAAGCTGGCGACATTATTCCTGAAGTGTCGCGGGTATTGGTCGATCGGCGCGCGTCAGATTCAGTGCCATTGGCAATTCCAACGGCTTGTCCGTCATGCGGTGAAGCCTTGGTGCATTTGGATGACGAAGTGGCGCTACGGTGTTTGAATCCGCGCTGTCCAGCCCAAGTGGCCTCGCAACTGACGCATTTTGCCTCACGCAATGCGATGAATATCGATGGCTTAGGCCCTAAGATCATCGCCCAACTGATGGCCAAAGACTTGGTACATGATGTGGCAGATCTTTATCAACTGACGGCAACAGACTTGGCGGGGTTGGATAAGTTTAAAGAAAAAGCGATTAATAATCTCTTAAATGCCATTGATAACAGTCGGCAAAACTCCGCGGAACGCTTAGTATTTGGATTAGGGATCCGCCATGTCGGTGGCAAAGCGGCGCAATTGTTGCTGGCGCATTTTGAAACCATCGATGCGCTAAGTCACGCAGATGGCGACGCGATCGCTGCAGTGCCTGGGATCGGCCCGATCATTGCCGAAGCAGTGGTGGCGTGGTTTGCCATGCCTGGCGCGCAACAATTATTGCAAGAATTGCGCGATGCGCGCGTCAACATGCGCTATACTAGTGGACAGGCAGTCGCGACTGACGGCTTTTTTGCCGGTAAAACAGTGGTGATCACTGGGTCGTTTGCGGATTATTCGCGTCCTGAGTTGACCAAAAAAATCACAGCGCTAGGGGCTAAAGTCACCGGATCAGTTTCTAAGAAAACGGATCTGCTGGTGGCTGGTGAAAAAGCTGGCAGCAAGTTGGCCAAAGCCCAAAGCTTAGGGATCACCGTGATGGATGAGGCGACATTGAAAAACACGTTGCAAGGAGAGAATTGATTATTTTGAAGAAATTCAAGGCAGTAGTGGCGCTGGTCGGATTAGTGATCGTGTTGGCTGGTTGTGGCAAGTTGAGTTTTAGCTCAGATAGCAACGGCAGTACCACCAGCGGTAGCGGCACCAGTACCAGCAAATACCAAACAACTGGGTCAGTGGATTCCTCGATGTATCAAGGGGTCATTCAAAACGGCACTTACAAAACCAGTTCGGCGCGCGGCTTGACCATCAGCACCAATACCCAAGGGGCCAATACTTACAACATTAAGTCGATGGAAGCGGGCTTGCAGTCGATTTCGATGACGCATTTTCCCACTAACAAGTACTCCTTGCAAGAAGGGCAACTATTGTCCACTGCCACTGCCAAAAGCTGGCTGATGCGCAAAGCCGCGACTGAAGACGATACCGGTTCTGAAGGTCCAGATGGCTTAAACCCCAGCAAATATAAAAATGGCCAAAAAGGGGCGGTCATTGCCAATTACGAAACCGCAAAACCAGAGTATTTAGCCACGATCTTGGAACAAGACTATATGCAAACTAGTGGCAAATCGATGAAACTTGGCGGCATTTCCATTGCTTTGGGGATGAATGAGTATTATTACTATCAAAAAAAGCAATATGGCGCCACATATTCCACCAAGATCCCCCAAGCTGATCTCGAAAAATACGGCAAGCAAATGGCTGCCACCGTCGTCAGTCGCATTCGCAAAATGGGCGGCGTGTCCAGCACCACACCGATCGTGGTGGCGTTGTATAAAAATGCCGATCAAGATGCCTTAGTCGGTGGCACCTTCTTTGCGTCGACCACCAGCGATTCTGGAACTAACTTGAGTTCATGGAAGACCATCGATCAAAAGAATCAAGTGTTGCCCGTTGTTGAAAACGAAAAAGCCGTCAACTCAACGGTAGCCAACGACTTTTCGAATTTCTCCGATGAAATCGAGAACTTCTTCCCGACGTTAGCTGGCGTCACCGCCCAAACGCATTATGAATCTGGGCAGTTGACTGGGATGAATATCACCATCAATACCCAGTTTTACGGCTTGACGGAAATCGAGTCCTTCACGCAATATGTGGCCACCACCGCGCAAAAAGATCTGCCCAGCGGCGCTAAGATCGAGATCCAAATTCAATCCACTGGTGGGATCCAAGCGTTTGTCGCCCGAGATACCGGCGAGAAGTCCTTTTACACGCATGTCTTTGGAAGTTATTAAAGTCACGCAGCCTGACGAAATCATTGTCAGGCTGTTTTTTATGATGATTTTTTGTCGAAAGGAAAAAAATGACCGCAACAAGACGAAATGTTTGACGGCATTAATACTAGCCCATAGTTAAATCCGGTTCAATCAACCAAGCAGTATGCGTAATCGATTTAACATCCGATTTGGTTAATCCTTGTATGACCTCGCAAAGCCTATCTACTACTTTTTCTAAGGTTTGAAATACGCGATTAACGAATCCTCGACGCCGAAATTCTCGCCAAATTCTTTCAATCGGGTTCATCTCAGGCGTATAGGGTGGAATGTATAGCATCTCGATATTCGCAGGAATAAACAGCGCCCGCGCTTTATGCCACACCGCATTGTCGCAAATCAGGATGATCATCTTGTCTGGGTACTGATCAGATAACTGTTGTAAAAAGAGATTCATGCACGTTACTGTGCAGTACGGCAGTGCCAGGAAGAAGCTGTCACCGGTCTGTGGTGCGACCGCCCCAAAGGCATAACGCATTTCACGAATGTGATGAGCGGCTACGTTTGGACGTACGCCCAGACGCGCCCAACAAGAAGCCGGTCTGAAGATACGACCAAAACCAGCCTCATCTTCAAACATCACAAGGACGTCTCGTGAATCCAAGTCATGCAGTAACCGTTTTCTTGCTTTTTGGATTTTGTCGTTAATTTTTTTGACGCCTCGATTGTCTCAGCGTCGACTTGTTTGGGATGATGTGGACGTGGCTTGACCTTCCGCCAACCAAAGCGATGAAGCATACTGATAAAAGCATTGCGATTGGCAGTGTGGCCAATACGTTCTTGATAAGCTTCAAACATTTCGTTGGTTGTAATCAATTTGCCTGCGGCTGCGTCTTCTTCAAACTTGGCCAAGAATTCAAGCGTTTCTTCCTTGGTCAAGAACCGATAATTACCCTTGTGTTTTGTCTTCAGAAGGCCTGGGATTCCTTCTTCAAGGTACCGATTCGTAAAATCGGTAATCGTTGAGGAGCAGGCTTTCGTCGCTGCCGTGACAGCTTTAACACGAGTGCCTTGGGCGCGAAGCATGACCACTTGAATACGACGATGGGCCTTGCCATCATCAGTGTATGTGCGATAAGCATCTTCTAATTCAGCGACTTGTTCAGCTGTAAATTTAAATCGATTTGACATAGTTTCATTATACCGGAAAATCGCTTACCTTTCAGCAGAATTTAACTATGCGTTAGTATAACATTCTCCGTTATTCTGTTAGGGTGACATGACCATTAGGCAAGATTTTGATACGGGATAAGGCAAAAAAAATACTCCAAGTTGTGACTGCAGGTTATAAACCACGGAAGAAAACGTTTACATGCGCGATTTAAGTAAAGGTTATTGAATAATGATTAAGATTGGCTTAAGCTGTGAATAGTCACAAATGCACACGGGGGGAACCAAATTTGGAAACATCGACGCAATTAAACTCACATAAAGCGCGACCACACGCGGCGCCTGAGCGTTTGTCGCCGGCTTATTTAACGATCAAACGCGCTTTTGATTTTGTCGCGTCAGCGTGCGGGTTGGTGATCTTAGCCATTCCGTTTGCCATTATCGGGTTGATCATTAAACTTGACGATCCGCAAGGGCCGGTTTTTTACTCACAAACGCGTATCGGCCGCAATGGCCGTGAATTTCGCATGTGGAAATTTCGTTCAATGGTCGCCAACGCGGATAAAATGGTCGACAAACTTGCCAAACAAAATGACACCACTGGCGCGATGTTCAAGATCAAAGATGATCCGCGTATCACCAAGATCGGGCGCATCATTCGTAAATATAGCCTTGATGAACTGCCGCAACTTTATAATGTGTTGCGCGGGGATATGTCCATGGTCGGGCCACGGCCACCGTTGCCGCGCGAAGTGGCGACTTACACCGATTACGACAAGCAACGCTTATGCGTGACGCCTGGTGCCACTGGGTTGTGGCAAGTCAGTGGCCGCAGTGATGTGGGCTTTGACGAAATGGTGCAGTTGGATATTGAATATATCAATTCCGCTTGTTTGTCCAAGGATCTGGCGATCATTTTGAAAACCTTTGTGATCGTGATCAAACCAAACGGGGCTTATTAAGTTACATAAAGTCGTGATGCCTAGGCACTGCGACTTTTTTGTCGCCGCAAGCGTCTGACTTGACAGGCATCGCGATCGCGATTATCATGAGGCGTCTCATCAAGATGTGGATAAGGAGGCGGTGATCATGGTCAATACCTTTGCCAATCAAATCAAGCATCTGATCAACGCTGACAGTGAGATCACCCTTGATTGGCGCCATCCGCTGAATTTGCCGATGGTGTTAGAGGCGTATTTGGTGAGCAAAAAAGCGCGCCAACCGTTAGCGCCTGCAGAAGTGGATTTAGCGCGCGCCATTGCTACTATGTTTGATCCAATAGCAGGTGGCGATGGGGTGATCTACGTCGATCCGCGCTTTGTGCACGCCGATCAACTTGTGGCGTTAAGTGAGTCAGAAGCCTTGACGAGTTTGCCTGCACTTCAGCAATTGGGCCAGCAACTGGATGCATCTGCACTGCGGTATTTTTCTTGGCATGCGCGGCAAAACTGGTTGGCGATGTCTGCATTGGCTTTTCAAACGGTGTTGAGCAGTTTTGCCAGCCAGCATGGTCTGACTGAAGACGAGTTGACGGAAATTTTTGGCGCCCGCTTGACTCGTGCCTATTGGCCTTTGAGCCAAACGTTGATGCCAGAAGCGGCGCTACCAATGTTTTGGCTGTTGGTGCAAATCGATGGGGAATGGCTGTTGGCGCTATTTGAGGCGTTAAAGCGGCACGTGGATCCCGACTTGTTGGCGCTTTTGACCCTTTGGCTACAGTGGTTTGCCGCAGAAAAAAGCCAAGTTGCTGGTAGCGACGCTGACTTGTTGGCGCAAGTTGGTGAGATCATCGCGGCCTTAAACCGCGGAGAATTCACAGTCGCTGAAGCCTTGTTGATGCGGTATTTACCAGATTTTGTTGACTAAGTGAATGTTCGGTCAAGTATTGGCCCAAGGTGATCTTGGGCTATTTTTTTGGCTGGGGTGATACTAGTCGTGTCTGGGTCACACTGGTATAATGACTTTATTAGGGATTTTGTGGAGGGTCATTATGGCGGCAAGTTTGCTACATAACATGTTGTTGCGTGAATTGGTGTTAGTGGGCTTATTGGTGATCGTGTTGATCAGCTTTTATCTACGCTTTCGCGCGGCTGGCAAGAAGAAATATGTGCGCACGCGAGAACGTCGCTTAGCCCATGTGGTGAGTTCCGCGCGCAAACAAATCGTGGTGGTGCTGGTGTTATTGGCTGGGGTATTGGTGTATGATCGCGTGTTGCCGATTTTTGGCATGGGCGCCCAAGCTGCTCAAACTGCGGTTTCAAGCAGCCAGTCGCAACCTAAAAAGCCTACCAAAAAAGTGCGCTCGTCGCGGTTGAAAAAAGCCCGCTCCGTGTCCAAACAAGCCAAAAGCTTGTCTGAGTCCCTCAGCAAGTCATCAAGCATTGCCGCCAAAACGAGTGCCTCAAGTGCGTCCAGTGCCAGCGTGGCAGCAAGCGCCTCAGCATCTAGCGCTAGTGCCGCCAAAGCAGCCAGTGCGTCAAGTGCCTCAAAAGTGGCTGCGGTTGATCCCAAAGTCAAAGCGGTATCAGCAGTGCGGGCGCATATGGTGCAAAATCCCAGCGACTATGATGACACCCGTATCGATAACGTTTCGGTGATCGATTACACTACCGATTACGCTGGCGTGCCAGCATATGAAGTGGGGTTATACCAAACCCAAGTGGATGGCTCAAGCGTTGCGGTACATATGTATTTTTATTATGCCAATGGCAATGTTGTCAAAGCCTACTAGAACGGAGCTGAGTTTATGTCTAAGGCGCGCTTGAAACGCCGTAGTGACAAGCATCCCAAGGCGTTGACTGAAGCCCAAAAGCAAGCCATTGCCCAAGGTCAAATTCCTTTGGCCACAATGAAGCTGCCCAAGCGCGTGAAGTTGCGTGAATTCTTGAAGTTAGCGATGCGCCGCTTCACCGATGCGGAATTGGGGATGACGGCGGCATCGCTGGCTTTTTATACGCTGTTGTCGATGTTTCCCATGTTGATCTTATTTGGAAATTTGTTACCGTTATTTGGCTTTTCGTATGATGGCGTCGCAGATTACTTGGAGCAAGTGGTGCCCACCGACATCATGAGTTGGATCGATCCGATCATTCATAACTTGTTGAATTCGACTTCAGGCTCAGCGTTGTCCATTGGGGCTATTGCCACCTTGTGGGCTGCCAGTTTGGGTATCAATGGGTTGAAGAATGGCTTCAACAAAGCGTATGGGGTCACGCCACCGCAGAATTTTTTTGTGCAACGGATCATTTCGATGTTGATCATTTTCTTATTGATCGTGGCGTTAGGCCTGGTCATGGTGGCGTTCACCTTTGGGCGGCAGTTTTTGGAATGGGTGGTGCCGCTATTGGGCTTGTCAGATAATTGGCTCAATACTTTTGATAGTTTAAGATGGCCAGTGACGGTGTCTGCGCTGATCGTGGTGATCGGCTCGGTGGATTATTTCTTGCCCAATGTCAAAATGAAACTTTGGACGATCTTACCCGGGGCGGCGTTCACCATCCTTGGCTGGTTAGGCTTGGCGCAAGTCTTTTCGTTATATATGCGCTTTTTTGGCACCCGTTTTACTTCTTATGGGACGTTAGGCACGGTAATGGTGTTGTTGCTGTGGCTGAACTTCTCGGCGATGTTGATGTTGATCGGTGGGGTGATCAATGCGCTAGTGGCGGAATATTTCACCGGCCATTTGCATCACTCACATGGCAAAGTCCATGACTTTGTCAAAAAGCAACGCGCGCGGAAATAAAGAAAATCAGCAATGGCCAGCGCCGTTGCTGATTTTTTTGGCAAAAAAAAGCTGTCGAGCAAGGCCTCGACAGCTTATTGGTGATTATTGGGCAACTCGACGCAACATGACGTTGTTGGTGGAGCCTGGTTCATATAATGGCAAACCAGCAACGATGACCACCACGTCACCAGGTTCAAGTTCGCCAGAAGCCACTAACTTGGCTTCAGCATCAGCAACTAAGTCTTCAAAAGACTTGCCTTTGTCAAACACCACTGGGGTCACATTCCAAGACAGCAACAAGCTTGAAGCGGTGCGTTCGTCATAAGTTGCGGCTAAAATTGGCGCTTGTGGCTTCAAACGTGAGATTTGGCGCGCCGTGTAGCCACTAGCAGTCAAGGCGATAATGGCTTTGGCGTTGACGCGCTCAGCGGCAGTCACTGCGGCGATCGCAGTGGTGGTGGTGATGGAGCCAGATTGCTTCAATTCATCTAATACTGGAGAGTGCTTAGGCAACATGCGATCGGCGCGTTCGTCGATCACAGCCATCGTGTGGACCGATTGGACGGGGTAATCGCCGTTGGCAGATTCGCCAGAAAGCATGGTGGCATCGGTACCTTGTAATACCGCAAAGGCCACATCTGTCACTTCAGCGCGAGTTGGCCGGGGGTTTTCTTGCATGGAGTCCAGCATTTGCGTTGCTGTGATCACTGGCTTGCCGACTAAGTTGCACTTGTGGATCAAGGATTGTTCCACCGCCACGACTTCTTCATAAGGAATTTCGATGCCCATGTCGCCACGTGCGACCATCAACCCATCAGCCACCGCCAAAATGTCGTCAGCGTTGTTGATGCCTTCTTGAGATTCGATCTTAGGGATGATCAACACATCTTCGCCACCGACTTCGGCCAACACTTCTTTGATCTCTTGAACATCAGACACTTTGCGGACAAAAGAAGCCGCGATAAAGTTGATCCCTTGCTTGACGCCAAAACGAATGTCGTCTTTATCTTTTTCAGTGATGCCTTTGAGTTGTAAGGAAACGCCAGGGGAGTTGACGCCTTTTTTCGAGCCAAGTTCGGCTGGGTTTTGGACTTCAAGGGTCAATTCGCGCTTCACTGGATCTTTGGCGATGATCTCAGTGTCTAACAACCCATCATCAAACAAAACGTGATGGCCGATTTCAACGTCGTCATACAAGCCTGCATAGGTGATATCGACGGCACCTTTTTCAGACAGCTTACCGGTATTCATGGACAATTGGATCTTGTCGCCAGTGTTATAAGCGATCTTGCCTTCATCGGCAGTGGCGGTGGTGCGGATCTCGGCGCCTTTGGTGTCTAGCATCAAGCCAACTTTAACGCCAGTTTCTTTCATGGCTTGTTTGACCAAGTTCATGCGGCCGAGTTGTTCGGCGTGATCGCCATGAGAGAAGTTGAAGCGGAAAATGTTGGCGCCAGCATTGATCAAGGCCTTGATGGTTTTCAAGTCATTGGATGCTGGGCCTAACGTCGAAACGATTTTAGTTTTACGCATAGGTAAAGTTTCCTCCAAAAAGTTATGTAAGCGTGATACAATCACGACTATTATTTTAAAGAATATTAACTAATAAGGCAATAGGTAACGCAAGCCTTTTCACGAAGTAGGTTGTAAGCGGATGTTTTTTAATCTCGGCGGGTCGTTTGAATTTAGGACTCCGGCTGGCGCGTTGTGGCAAAGTGAGGGTCCTCAGCCGAGCTAACCGGGATGTGTCGCTACGCTCCCCACCCGCTGGATCTCGACTTGCGGAATGCTGTAGGCGATAAATCGCCAACAGCATTCTCACCATGCCACAACACGCCAGCCTCCGTCCCAAATTCAAACGACCTAGTGTGCGAGCACTGCCACTAGTATGTAATGCCTACTAGTGGAAACCGATCCTGCTTTGACCGTCACGCCCAAATTGCAAAGTGATCAGGCTGGTACCTAGTGATGCTAAGTACCGAGATATGTAGTATCAAAATACTCACATAGAAAATCTGTGGGCGGAGGCAAAAAGTGCGTAGGCGGGCTGGTCATCAGCCGTGGGGGTCTTAGCGGTTTACCGCTTAGACCCCAGCGAGAAGGAGATCCACTTTGCGATTTTTGCAAAGTTAGCTCCGACGAGCGCCATAGCGTTCCATGACCAGCCCGCCGAAGTACTTTTTGTCGCAGCCCGCAGATTTTCGGCCGAGTGGCAGGTGCTTGCCTAGATATTCACAAGAAACACCAAGTTTTGGCATAAGTCTATGCAGGATGCGGCGTTGGTAATATGTGCGGGATGAGTTACAATCAATGGTAATGGCTTACGCCGAAACTGTAATCGTAAGGAGTGATTAATGTGAAGTTTGTCGCAATTGTTGGCTCAAACGCGAACCATTCCGTCAATCGCCAACTGCTTCAGTTTATGCAGCGGCATTTTGACCAAGACCAACTGGACTTAGTTGAGATCAAAGACTTTCCGATGTTCAATGAAAATCATCCAGCCACTGATCCTCAGCCGGCTGTGAAACTCGCTGAACAAATCGAAGCGGCTGATGGGGTGATCATCGCTTGTCCTGAATATAACCACAGTGTGCCAAGTGGCTTGAAGTCTGTGATCGAATGGGAATCTTATCGCTTGCACCCGTTTAAAAACAAACCAGTGATGATCGTCGGGGCGTCAGTTTATCCGCAAGGCTCTTCACGGGCACAACTGCACTTACGTCAGATCTTAGATTCACCAGGGTTATTTGCCCAAGTCTTTCCTGGCAATGAGTTTTTGCTAGGCACTGCCAATCAGGCGTTTGATGACGCTGGCGACTTGAAAGACCAAGGCACGATCGACTTTTTGACGTTGTGTTATAACGGGTTCAAAGATTTCGTCGCCATGCATCAAGCAGCACAGGAGGCACAAGCATGAAATTAGTTGCGATTGTCGGTACCAATGCCGATTTTTCTTATAACCGCTTGTTGCTACAATACATGCAAAAGCACTTTCAAGCCATGGCAGACATTAAGATCTTAGAAATCGATCAACTGCCGGCTTTTTCCATTGATACCCCGCAAGATATGGCGGTTTGGACGTTTAAAAAAGCGATCCAAAACGCCGATGGGGTGATCTTCTCCACGCCTGAATATGACCACTCGATCCCCGCGGCCTTAAAGTCAGCCATCGAATGGGTGTCTTACAAGCATAATGTGTTGTATCACAAACCGGCGATGATCGTCGGCACCAGCTATGGGCCGCAAGCGTCTGCGCGCGCGCAAGAACATTTGCGCCAGATCTTAGCGAGCCCAGACTGTGATGCGTATACGTTATCTGGTAATGAAATGTTGATCGGCAATGCCGCTAAAGTGTTTGTCGATGGCAATGTGACCAGCGCCAGCGTCCGTGCTGAACTGGAAAGCTACTTTAATCATTTTGTTGATTTCGTTGAAACCACTGCCCCTAAGGAGGACGATTCGATGCCAAAACAACCTTATTTAGATGACGCGTATATTCATTTTCCCACTGGGTCTTTGAGTTTCCGCGAAGTCCAACAAATTTTTGCGACGATCCCATTTGAAATCGATTTGATCGATCATAACGACAAGTTCTCGTGGTATTCCAGCAAACCTAACCGTGAACATGTGCGCTATCCCAACGAAATTGGAGAAACTGTCGAAGAATGCCATCCACCAAAGGCTTTGCCGATCGTGATGAAGATCATCAATTCCTTTAAAGATGGGTCGCGCGATTCAGTTTCGCGGCCGTTGGTGATGCATGGCCATCGCGTGTTGATCCAATATTATGCTTTGCGTGATATCGATGGGTCATATCTTGGCACCATCGAATTCACTGGCAGCGTAGAACACATTTTGAACTTCTATGATCAAGGTGCCTGGGGTGCCAGCGACGGCACCACTGACGCTTCACAAGCAGACGCGACTAGTGGGGCTTCTGGCCATGATGACGCTTCAGACGCTGACGCCACCAGTGGCGCTTCGGCTCATGATGATGCGCCAGCAGACGCTGCTGCACCAGACACGGCTGCGCCAGCTGACGACACACCAGCGCCAGATGCGACGAGCGGGGCTTCTGAACACTAATGTCGAACTTGGACAAACGCGTCAAAGTCGGGTACGGCTTAGGCACCACCATCACCTTAACGACTTTTGGCGAGTTGAATGACGTGGCGGCTAATGCGGCTATGGCGTTAGTGGCAGATTATGAAAATCGCTTAACGGTCAATCGCAGCGCGTCTGAAGTGATGAGCATCAACCACGCCGCTGGCGACCATGCGGTGGCAGTGTCGCCGGCGACTTACCAGTTGGTGAAACGCGCGGTATTGGCCAGTCGCGAAAATTATGGCTTTAATGCGTTGATCGGCCCGTTAGTGAAATTATGGGCCATCGGGTTTAAAGATGCCCATGTGCCAGCAGAAGCTGACATCAAAGCGCGCCAAGCGTTGATCGATCCCAGCCTTGTGCAACTTGATGATGCCACGCGCTGTGTGGCGTTGTTAAAACCGGGCATGGAGTTGGATCTTGGTGGCATTGCCAAAGGGGAGATCGCCGATCGTATCGCGGATCTTTGGCGGGCTTATGGTGTGGCCAGTGGGATCATCGACCTTGGCGGGAACTTGGTATTTGTCGGCCGGTCGCCAAGGCGCGCCGATGGCCAGTGGGTGATCGGCGTACAAGATCCGCAAGCGCAACGGCACGAAGAAGTGGGCCGCACGATCTTACCGGCTTGTTCGGCAGTGACTAGCGGCATTTATGAGCGCTTTTTGGTGGTGAATGGCAAACAATATCACCATTTACTGGATTCGCGCACCGGCCACCCATTGCAAACCAAGCTAGCTGGGGTGACGGTTTTTGCCCAGCAGTCCGTGGTCGCAGAAACTGAAGCCAAGCGTTTGTTTTTTGCCGGGCAACCAATTCCAGGCTGGCAACAGCGACCAGGGATCTTTGGTGCGGTGTTTGTGTATCAAGACGGGCGCGTGGTACCGGTTGGTGTCGATTTAACATAACGATCAAGGCTTGGTCGGCAAAATGATCAAGCCTTTTTGTGTGGGGTAGATCAAAATAATTGTACCCAACTTAAGATTTCTTAACGGCGTTTTGAAACTGCAATCGAGTCGCGTATACTAATAAGGTACAATTTCTTATCCGTCGGGAATTTCGACGCAACGATTTGGAGGATGTTATGGATACCATTGTCATTGTGAGTGCTAAGCGAACCGCGATCGGGAAATTCGGCGGCGCGTTAAGTTCGGTATCAGCAGTCGAATTAGGCAAAGCCGCCAGCCAAGCGGCGATCGCTGCTGCTGGGATCGCCCCAGAGCAAATCGACCAAGCGATTTTTGGCAATGTGCTGCAGGCCAACTCCGGCCAAAATGTGGCCAGACAAATTGCTTTAGGTGTCGGCATGGCCAACACCAGCACGGCGATGACCATCAATGAAGTTTGTGGTAGCGGCTTAAAGGCGATCCGTTTAGGTCAAAGTGCCATTTTAATGGGGGATGCCGAAATCGTGTTAGCCGGCGGCACGGAAAATATGAGCCAAACGCCATTTTATGCGCCGAATATGCGCCATGGCCATAAGTTAGGCGATGTGTCGTTTGTCGATGGCATGATGCAAGACGGCTTATCTGACGCCTTCAGCCATGAGCCGATGGGCATCACTGCCGAAAATGTCGCCACCGAATATCAAGTGACGCGCCAACAACAAGACGATTTTGCTTTGGCCTCCCATCAAAAAGCCGTCGCCGCCCAACAACACGAGGCGTTTGCCGATGAGATCGCGCCGGTGACGGTGCATCAGCGCAAAGCCGATGTGGTGGTGGCAGTTGATGAAGGCCCACGCCCAGACACCAGTGCCGAAAAACTGGCGCATTTGCGCCCGTCATTTCGCGCCAATGGCACCGTCACAGCCGGTAACGCCAGTGGCATCAACGACGGCGCCGCGGCGTTGATCTTAATGAAACAAAGCAAAGCCGAAGCGTTAGGTTTGCAGTGGTTGGCGGCTATCGATGGCTTTGCTGAAGGCGGCATTGCACCGCGGATCATGGGCTATGCGCCGAAATCTGTGATCGAAAAACTGGTGGCCAAAACCGATACTGCCTTAAGTGACATCGACACGTTGGAATTAAATGAAGCGTTTGCCGCTCAAAGCGTGGCGGTCACCCGCGACTTGAAAATGGATCTGACGCGGGTCAATCCTCGCGGCGGTGCCATTGCGTTAGGCCATCCGCTTGGGGCCAGTGGCGCGCGTTTGATGGTGACGTTGGTGCATGAACTGGCACAAACCAAACAACATCTTGGCATCGGGGCGCTATGTATCGGTGGCGGGATGGCAGTGGCGATGCAGGTGAGTCGCTAATGGTGAAATTCTACCAAATGACGCCGGCGCAACGCCGCGATGCGTTAGTCAAAGCCGGCGACTTGTTGCCAGCAGATGCTGAATTCTGGGCGCAAAATACTGGCTTGCCAGCAGCGATCGCCGATGCGTTAAGTGAAAATCAAATCGGGCAGTTCGCCTTACCTTTAGGCGTGGCCAAAGATCTGTTGGTCAATGGTCAAGCGTATCAAGTGCCCATGGCCACTGAAGAACCTTCTGTGATCGCCGCAGCGTCAAATGGCGCGCGCATCGCCAAATTAAATGGCGGCGTGCATACTACCACCAGTGCCCATTTGGTCGTTGGGGAAGTCGTGTTTGATCATCTGCAAGAACCACTTGCCGCCAAAGCGTTGATCGCCCAACGCACCGCCGATCTCAACAAGGTTGCCGATGCCGCTCATCCGTCGATCGTGCGGCGTGGTGGTGGGTTGCAAACCGTTGCGGTGACGCTGATCGATCGCTTTTTGAAGGTGAGCTTGACCATTGACGTGCAACAAGCCATGGGCGCCAATATCGTGAATACGATTTGTGAAGCTGTCGCCGCCAAACTCAGTGAATGGCTGAAATCAGTTGCGTTGGTGGCGATTTTAAGCAATGAAGACCAGCAACTCACAACAGCTCGCGTCGCATTGAAACTTGACACTTTACAAACCAAAACCACCGACGGGCCGACCATTGCGCGCAAGATCGCGGCATTAAGTGATTTGGCGCAAGTCGATGTCGCCCGCGCCGTGACCCACAACAAAGGGATTATGAATGGCATTGCCGCGGCTGTTTTGGCCAGTGGTAATGATACCCGCGCCGTCAGTGCCGCCGCCCATGCTTATGCCGCCAAAAGCGGCCAGTATGTCGGCTTAAGCACGTGGCACGTCGCCGCTGATCAATTGATCGGCGAGTTGACCATGCCCATGCCAGTCGGGGTCGTTGGCGGGGCGATCAGCGCTTTGCCAGCCGCCCAAGCCGCCAAGCGCTTAGGGCACTATGCCAACGTTGCCACTTTGCAACAAGTGTTGGTGGCGTTAGGCTTGGTGCAAAATCTCGCGGCGCTGCGGGCGTTAGCTGGGCCTGGGATTCAAGCGGGGCACATGGCCTTGCAAGCCAACGCCTTGGCGATCCAAGCTGGCGCCACCGGCAGCGAGATCCAACAAGTCGCCCAAGCGTTGCAGCAACAATCAAAAGATCTGGCGACTGCCAAACAGCTGTTAGCGGCTATTCGTCATCAAAAAGGGGAACAACAATGAACATTGGAATTGATCGTATCGGCATGGCCACACCAGCATTTTTTGTTGATCTGGTGGCATTGGCCAAAGCCCGCGGGGATGAACCAGATAAATACACCATTGGGATCGGTCAAGATCAACAAGCCGTCGCCCCAAGTTCTCAAGACATCGTCACCATGGGTGCAGAGGCTGCTGCCAGCATTTTGACTGAAAATGACCACATCGGCTTGATCGCCTTAGGAACAGAAACTGGCATCGATGCGTCCAAAGCCGGCGCACTGTACATTCAAAAACTGTTGGGCCTCAGCCCATGGGCGCGAGCCGTGGAGATCAAAGAAGCTTGTTATGGCGGCACTGCGGCGTTGATGATGGCGCGCGATTTTGTGGCGGCGCATCCGGACCAACAAGCCTTGGTGATCGCGTCTGACATTGCCCGTTATGGCTTAGCAACAGGCGGGGAAGTCACCCAGGGTGCTGGTGCAGTGGCCATGATCGTGGCGGCAGATCCGAAAATTTTGGTGCTTAATAATGATTCGGTGTATCGTAGCGACTCGATCATGGACTTTTGGCGGCCGGTGTACCAAGATACTGCCTTGGCCAAAGGCAAGTATTCCACAGCCCAATATATCGACTTTTTCCAGCAAGTTTGGGGCCGCTACAAAGCCACCACTGGCAAAACGCTGGCGGATTTCAAGGCGCTGTGCTTCCATTTGCCATACACCAAAATGGGCTTAAAAGCCTTGCGGACTGCTTTGCCAGAAGTGGATGAAAGCAAACAAAACGATTTATTGGCGCATTATGATCGCTCGATCCAATATTCTCGGCGCATCGGTAACTTGTACACAGGGTCGTTATATTTGGGCTTGTTGTCGCTGTTGGAATTAGATGACAGTTTGCAAGCAGGTGATACGTTAGGGCTGTTTTCTTATGGCTCTGGGGCGGTTGGTGAGTTCTTCTCAGCAACGTTGGTGCCTGGGTTTGAGCAACACGTGTCCCCAGTTGAACATGCAAAACTGTTAGCCGAGCGTACTCAGTTATCTGTGGCGGAATATGAACAAGTTTTCAAAGACAAAGTGCCTTATGCCGCCGATGATTATCAAGCGGACCCGAAGTATTTTGCCGGGCGCTTTATTTTGACTGGCGTGAAGGCGCAAGAGCGTCAATATCTGGCCCGTTAAATCCAAAAAACTCCCGTCATCGCGACGGGAGTTTTTGATTACTGCAATAATTTTTCGATGCTAGGGATCATTTTTTCTGGGTTGGTTTTTGGCGCGAAGCGTTCGACCACCTGGCCGTTAGCGTCCACTAAAAACTTGCAGAAGTTCCATTTGATCGCTTCGCCTAAGATACCTGGCGCGTCGTGTTTGAGTTCTTTAAACAAAGGATCAGCGTTGTCGCCATTGACGACGGTCATGCTGTGCATTGGAAACGACACCCCATAAGTCATGCGACAAGCCTCAGCGGCCGCTTGGCCATCTTCGAGTTCTTGTTTGAATTGGTTGGAAGGGAAGCCCAACACGACCAAACCTTGATCTTTGAACTGCTCATACAAACTTTCCAGTTGTTTGAATTGCGGGGCAAACCCACATTTCGTCGCGGTGTTGACGATCACCAACGGATGGCCGCGATATTTGCTCATGGAATAAGTGTCACCATTTTCCAGCGTGACGTCATAATCATAAATCATTTTGAACACCTACCTTCTGGCTTAACTATACCACGTGCAAACCAGTTGTGTGCGATTTAAATCTGGCAAAATAAAAAAGGCCTGACCATTTTGGCCAGACCACCGATTTACAAGCTGGCTTGCTTATCCACCAAGGCTTTGGTGAAGGCTTCTAGCTTTTTGATATCGTCATCTTCAGGGGCGAGATCGATCTTAACGGATTCAGCACCTTTGATCGCGCCGGTTTCATCAAAAGCTTTGGCAAAGTCGTCGACACTGGTGCAAAAGTCGTCATAAAATGTGTCGCCAGACCCGCAGGTGCCATACACTTTACCAGAGAGATCAAGTTCTTTGAGGTCGTCGTAAAAATCAACGGCTTCATCTGGTAACACCCCGTCACCAACATCTGAGTAGGTGTAAGTGGCGACGACGCAAATGTCCACATCTTCAAAATCTTCAGCGTCAGCTTGAGACACTTCAGTGGTATCGACTTCAACGCCGTACTTTTCGAATTCTTCTTCTACGATGCCTGCGATTTCTTCGTTATTGCCGGTCATACTGGCATATACGATTGCTGCTTTGACCATGTCGAACTTCCTTTCGTTGGATCACTTTAACCGCCATTATAACAAACTTCAGCGGCGGCGACTAGTTGCGCAAGTGTGGTAAAATAAAGGCAACATTCTTAGGAGGCGCAACATGTCCAAATACTTGGTAACAGGCGGAGCCGGCTTCATCGGCTCGAATTTAGTCGATGAATTGGTCAAAGGTGACAATCAGATCACAGTGGTAGATGACCTATCAATGGGGTTGTTGAGCAACTTGCCAGACAGCGACAAAGTGACGTTCATCAAACACGACATCACGGATCACGACTTCATGTCAGAACTGTTGATCAATGAGAAATTCGACTACATCGTTTTATTAGCGGCGATCGCCAGTGTTGCCGATTCAGTCGACCGGCCTTACTACACGCATGAGATCAACCAAGAAGCCAATCTCAAC
This sequence comes from Lacticaseibacillus salsurae, assembly GCF_045862175.1. Lineage (NCBI taxonomy): Bacteria > Bacillati > Bacillota > Bacilli > Lactobacillales > Lactobacillaceae > Lacticaseibacillus > Lacticaseibacillus salsurae. The sequence goes on from NZ_BAAFZI010000004.1 coordinate 41,918, forward strand.
ATCATTGAAACCATTCGCCGCGAAAAGTTGCCATTAAAGAAGTTATTCTTCGCTAGCTCAGCAGCGGTTTATGGTGAAAACCCGACCTTGCCGAAAGTCGAGACTTTGGCGGTGGACCCGTTGACCCAATATGCAGTGGACAAATACGCCACGGAACGCGCGATCATCAACTACGCCCGTTTGTATGATCTGCCTTTTGTCACGGTGCGCTTCTTTAATGTCTTTGGTCCAAAGCAAAATCCGGCGTCACCATATTCTGGTGTGTTGTCCATCATTATGAATGCCTTGCAAAACGATAAGCCGTTCACTTTCTTTGGCGATGGCGGCCAAACGCGTGACTTTGTCTTTGTTGGCGACGTGGTATCAGCGATCATCGGCTTGTTGCACACGCCGCAAGCCCGCGCTGATGTGTTCAACATCGCCAATGGCAAGCAAACCACGTTGCAACAAGTTGCTGACGACTTACAAGCAATCACCGGCAAAAAGCTCAACGCCACTTACCAACCAGCGCGCCAAGGGGATATCCGCGATTCTTATGCCAATGTGGATAAGATCAATGCATTTGGCTTCATGACCCATACGCCATTAAAGGATGGGTTGAAGATCTACGCAGATTCCGTGAAATAATGCACAGTTGTGTTACACTGAAATAGAAGAAAATAATAGGAAGTGCATATTTTGATCACGCTTAAATCACCACGAGAAATTGAAGGTATGGCCAAATCCGGTGCCATTTTAGCTGGGATGTTAGCCAAACTCGACGACATCATCCGCCCAGGGATCTCCAGTTGGGAAATTGAAAAATTTGCCAATGAATGGATCGAATCCCACGGTGCCGTTGCCGCAGAAAAAGGCTTTGAAGGGTATCGTTATGCGACTTGTGTTGCCATCAACGACGAAGTGGCGCATTCCATTCCCCGCAAAGGCTTGATGCTTAAAGAAGGCGACATCGTGTCTGTTGACACCGTCGTCAACTGGCAAGGCTACATGTCTGATGCTTGCCGTTCATATGCCGTTGGCAAAGTTTCTGACAAACGCCAAAAGTTGTTAGATGACACGCGCAAAGCCTTATACTTGGGGATCGAACAAGCACAAGTGGGCAACCGCATTGGTGATATCGGCCATGCGATCCAACAATTCACTGAAGTTGAAAACAACTATGGTGATGTGCGTGAATTGATCGGCCATGGCATTCAGCCAACGATGCACGAAAGTCCCAATGTTCCCCATTATGGCGAAGCAGGGCATGGGTTGCGCTTAAAAGCCGGCATGACCATCACCATTGAACCCATGATCACCACTGGGACTTGGAAGATCGCAGCTAAAGAAGTGCCAAATGAAGATTGGGAATATTATGTCACCGCTGACGGCTCTGACTGTGCCCAATTTGAACACACGATCGTCATTACTGATGATGGGCCAAAGATCTTGACCAGCTATGACAAAGAATTCGATGCGAAGTATTTGCTCGACTAAATCAGCTGGTGCCTAGTCTGTTTCGCTTAAGTTAAGCGGGATGGGCTAGGCTTTTTTGTCGTTTCGCACGAAAATCTGAGGATACGCCGATTCGCTTGCACCGACAGATTGTTATCGACTGGTCGTGTTCAGGACAAATTTGCTGAGTCCGATCTGAGTTTGATCACCACATGAAAGCTCCTGTCACGGCGTTTTTGGCCTCAGATAGTTAGCCGGCTAACTATCTCAGGTCAAAAACGGCGCCGTGTTAAATCCAATCAACCGGTAACAGATCCAACAAAAAGGCCAACTGCGAACAGTTGGCCTTGCGTTTCAAGCGATTTAGGCGTGTTGATTGAAGCTGATGTCCAAATTGACCACGCGGTTGGTCAAATAGCCTAACGATAAGAAGTTCGCACCGCAACCGGCATAATCATGTAAGTTCGACAACTCAATGCCGCCAGAGACTTCAGTTTGGATGCCTGCCGGGATCAATTGTTGCCAAGCCTTGACCGTTTGCGGCGTTTGGTTATCAAACATGATGATATCTGCGCGCGCTTTGATGGCTTGTTCAACTTGCGATCGGGATTCACATTCCACTTCGATCATTTTGGTTGGACCGTTGACTTGCCGCAACAATTGAATGGCTTGAGTTAAATCACCAACTGCAGCCCAGTGGTTGTCTTTAAGCATCGCCATGTCATCTAGCCCTAAGCGATGATTGACCCCGCCGCCAACACGAACCGCGTATTTGTCAAACAGCCGCAAGCCAGGCGCTGTTTTGCGCGTGTCTAGAATTTGGATGCTGGGATCGGCTAAGGTATCGACAGCTTGCTTAGTGGCAGTGGCGATGCCAGATAAACGTTGCATCAAATTCAAACTCAAACGCTCAACTGCCAATAATGTCGCCAAATCGCCGCTAGCTTTGGCGATCGGGGTGCCGGCTTTGACCACTTGGCCTTCTTGAACCAACGGCTCATAGGTGATCTGCGCATCCAACAAGCGATACAAAAACGCTGGGATCTGCAAGCCGGCGATGACGCCAGGGGTTTTGGCCAAATACACCCCGCCGCCAGCGCGTCCAGCAAGCAGTGGGGCAGTGAGATCACCGCGGCCGAGATCTTCTTGCAAAAAGCTTTTTAACGCTGGTGCCACTTGTTCATAGTTTAACGGCATTATTTGCCACCTGCGATTCTGGGGCGTCTTCGATGTTTTCATCTTTGACACCAAAAACTAAAACGACTAAGGCGATGATCAATAAGCCGACAAATAATCCAAATACCCCGTGGATGCCGAAACCGGCATCAAACAACCAGCCGACTAAAAATGGCCCAACAGTGGCGCCGATTCGGCCGATGGATTGGGCGGTGCCCATGGCAGTGCCGCGAATGACTTTTGGAAATTGACCAGGCGTCAACGCGATCAACGTGCCCCAAGCGCCAAGATCAAAGAAGGAAAGGGCAGCACCAGCGATCAAGATCAAGGCTGTGGAGTTGGCATTGCCAAACACTAACGCAGCAATGATGGTGCCCACTAAGTAAATGCCCATGATCAACTTGCGACTGACTTTACCCATCAACCAAGCGGCCAAGTAGTAACCTGGCAACTGCGCGATGCTCATGGCCAAGGTGTAGCCCAATGAGTTGACGATCGAAAATCCGCGCATGGTCAACACACTTGGCAACCACAAGAAAATGCCGTAATACGTCAACATCACGATAAACCACATCACACTTAATGTGGCCAAAGGCTTCAGGTGTGCGGGTTTCATCAATTCGGCAAAAGGCGCATGGGCGGTTTTTGCATGCTCAGGTTCGGCGGGTAAGTGTTCACGCAAAATAAACGCGTAAAGCGCTGCGATCAACGTCACAGCCACGGCAATGCGCCAGCCAAATGCTGGCATCACCAGATAGGCGATCAAGCTGGCGACGATCCAGCCCCAAGCCCAAAAGCTATCGCCTAACACCAACATTTGTGAGCGTTTAACACCAGTGTAGTGGTCCGCCAGCATGGTGGCGGCGACAGGCAATTCGCCCCCCAGTCCAAAGCCAGTGATCACGCGGATCACCATGAACCATTCCACATTTGGCGCAAACGCGAGTGCCAAATTACTGGCTGAAAATAAGATCAAGGTGCCCATCAAGACGTGTTTGCGACCAAACGCGTCAGCCAAACGCCCGCATAAAATCGCGCCAAAAACCATGCCGATCGACGTCATGGCGCCGACTAAGCCCAGTTGGGTGCTGGTAAGTGCCCACTCAGTCTTGAGTAACGGCATAATAAATGAAAGTAAGGCAACGTCCATGGCATCAAACAGCCACGCCGTCCCGACGATCAATAATAAGTGCTTTGGTGTCTTCATTGTTTCCTCCGACCCGATAAAGTATGAATAATTGCATTCGGGAATGATAATGAGCTTACACCCAAGACATGACACAGTCAAGATATGGTCGTCGTTTCAATGGTGTCGTGATACGAAAACCATGCGCTGTCAGCTTTGGTGAGAGGGATTTTGATCGTTTGGGTGACGCAAGCGATTATTTTGACCTTGATCCGTGTGGTCGGCGGGTTTAGCCGAGGAAAGCGGTCAGATTTTCTGACCGGTAACGCCTAATACATTGTGCCGATTTTAACTGAATCAGATTAAATTGCTCCCGTTCTATTGACACCATGTCAACATCCTGTATACTGGTCGTTGTTGACACGGTGTCATTTTCACTTAAAAGGGGAATACCATGGTTTCCAAAATGTATCAAAACTTACCACAAGCCAAGCAAGATCGTGTAGAAGCAGCTTTGCTGGCAGAATTTTCAGCGCATTCGTTGGCCCAAGCCCAAGTGGCGCGGATCGTCAGTGCAGCAGGCATTGCCCGCGGCGCGTTTTATCATTATTTTTCAGATCTTCAAGATGCGTATATGTATCTATTTGGCCAAGTGATGCAAGTGGTCCATCGCCATGTTCCGCAAGCTGGCAACAGCTATGACGCCACGGCGGCTTTTGTCAATGGGGCAGTGGATTCGCAGTACCACGACTTTTTGCGGCAACATTTTGCCCATAATGCCGCGATGTTGCCGACGCATCAGCCGACTGGTGACTTGGATCCATTGGCTTGGGCGCAAATGACGTTGTGTCATGAAACCATTCGCTTGAGCTTGATCGATCCAGCGCACAAAGCGCAGCACTTGGCGGATCTCAAGCAGGCATTGGCCAAACTGGCCCAATAACAAGGGGGAAGCTTATGTTTTTGGCATTAAAAGAAATGCGCAAAGAAAAATTGCGCTACAGTTTGATCATTGCCATGATCGTACTGATCAGTTACTTGATTTTTATTCTCACTAGCTTGGCGTTAGGCCTGGCGCAACAAAACACCGATGCGGTGAATTCATGGGGTATGCAAAGCATCATCTTGAATAAAGACGCCGATATCAGCTTGACGCAATCTTTGATCAAAAAAAGCCAAGCACCAGACGCACTACCAAAGTCGCAAGCTTATCTGGCCCAAGCGCCGATCGTGGCCAAAGCAAGTGGGCACAAGCAAGTTTCTGGGACGTTTATCGGTTTGGATAACCAGCAATTCGTGGCCAAGAATTTGACGGTGACTAGTGGTCACTTGGCCAAAAGCCGCTATCAGTTAATGGTGGATGACGCTTTTAAAGAATCGGGTTACCAACTTGGCGACACCATGAAGCTTAACGGCAATGCCCATGCCTACAAAATCGTCGGCTTCACGCATCATGCGAAAATGAGCGTGGCGCCAGTGGTTTATGGGCGCTTGTCAGCTTGGGCGACATTGAAAAATGTTCCCACGACCATGATCGCCAGTGCGATCGTGTCGACTAAAGCCAAACCAGATGCCGGGAATGCGGCGTTGCACACGTACAGCAAGCATGCGTTTATCCAAAAACTGCCAGGTTACACGGCTCAAAACATGACGTTTGAAATGATGATCGGCTTTTTGATGGTGATCTCATTGATCGTCATTGCGGTGTTCTTGTATATTTTGACCATGCAAAAACAGCAAAACTACGCGGTATTGCGCGCTCAAGGCATTCCTGGCGCTGTGCTGGTCAAAAGCACCTTGAGTCAAGCGTTCTTGATGGTAGTCGTCGGCCTTGTGATCGGGGTGATCTTGACGGTCGCCACGGCAATGGCTATGCCAAGTGCTGTGCCAATGGCTTTTGATGTGCCGATCTTAAGCTTAGTGGCCTTGGCGTTGGTGGTCATCGCCATGCTTGGCGCCGTGATCCCAGTGCGCAGTATTTTAAAAGTTGACCCTGTCACGGTGATCGGAGGCTAATGATGCAAGCATTACAAATCGAACATGTCGATCAATTCTTCGGCACTGGCGCCAGTCGGGTGCAAGTATTACATGATGTGAATTTTGAGGCGCAAGCCGGCGAAGTCAGCTTGATCTTAGGGCCTTCAGGTAGCGGCAAAAGCACGCTGTTGACGATTGCTGGTGGGTTACTAACGCCAACGGCTGGTAGCGTGCAAGTTGCAGGCGTGGAATTAGGCCAAGCCACCGCTAAGCAAAAAGAGCAATTGCGCTTGAATCACTTAGGCTTTGTCTTGCAGACATATCATTTGTTGCCATTTTTAACGGTGCAAGAACAATTCAAGTTAGTCGATCAAGTCAAAAAAACCGGTAACTTATCCGCAACGGATCTGGCGACTTTACTGGAAGAACTAGGCCTGACGCCTTTTGTTAAAGCATACCCTGGGTCGCTTTCCGGCGGCCAACAACAGCGCGTTGCGATTGCCCGAGCGTTATATCCAGATCCTTCAGTGGTGCTGGCTGATGAACCGACAGCGGCGCTTGATTCCACCCGGGTGATGCAAGTGGGCCGGTTGTTACAGCATTTGGCCCATGACCGCAACAAAGCCGTCGTGATCGTGACCCATGATGTGCGGCTGCAACCGTTAGCTGATCATGTGTATGACATGGTGGATGGACGCTTAACGCAAGCACAGTGATCATTGGAATTTGATGACAGTTTCGGCTGAGCGTTACGCAATAATTGTCATTTAACTGAAACAATTGTATTATATGGATGACCACTGCGTTGCTTTAGGCGAAATGCTGACACCTTAGTGGGGTAAACGCTTGAATTCTGCAGTCTTCGTCAAAACTTCACATTCTAGGTCTAAGGTTTAGGTGTGATATAATTACTGCGACATTTGTTGGTGCAGATTTGCAGTCAAGGAGTGAATCATCCATGAAAAATAAACGTGTCTGGTTTGGTGGGGTGTTGGTGCTCATCATGCTTGCCATTGGCGGGTATGCGATGCGCTCGCATCATTATCAAAACCGGTTTCTACCGAAAACCCAAGTGCTTGGGGTAGACGTTGGTGACCAGACGGTGACCCAAGCAAACAAGACATTACAGACGCATTTTACCAACAGTTCAGTGAAATTAGTTGATCAAAACCAAACCTTGGTGACCGCTTCTGGCACGGCTTTAGGCTTGAAGCAAAACTTCACCCAAACCTTGACCCAACTGCTTAAAAAGCAAAATCCATGGGCTTTGTCGGCGACCGTTTTGGCGCAAAGCCAAGACAAAGCGGCGTTGACCACAGGCAATACCACGTTAGTGAATTACACCAAACAAGTGGCTGCCAAACTCAACCAAACCCGCAAAGCGCCAGTTGATGCCAAAGTTGTCCCGCAAAGTGGCAAATACGTGGTGCAAAAAGAACAAGCCGGCAACCAAATCGACGCGACGAAATTAGCCAGTGCAGTGACCAAAGCCGTTTCTGCAGATAAGTCTACTGTGGATGTGGCCACTACTTACACCCAACCGAAAGTCACGTCCACATCAGCCAGCTTGAAAAAAGCGGCCACTGAGTTATCAAAAATCGCGGCGATCAAGGCGCAAGTCAAAATCGCCAACAAGTTGGTGACGATCCCAACGGACAAATTACAAAGTTGGTTGAGTTATGACAACGGCGTGCAAGTCGACTTGGCCAAAGTGGAAGCCTACACCACTGAACTTGGCAACACGTATAACACTTACGGCAAAACGCGGACCTTTAAATCCACGAAGCGCGGTACGGTGACGGTGCCTGGTGGGACTTATGGTTGGACCATTTTGCCCAATGACACTGCGAAGAATTTAGTGGCGGAGATCAAAAAAGGCCAAGACTTCACTAAAGAAGTGTCTTGGGAAGGCTCAGGCTACCACAGCGATGGCTCAGATATCGGCAACACGTATGTTGAAGTCGATGTTACCAACCAACACGAATACTTCTATCAAAATGGCAAGTTGGTGTTAGATTCAGCTGTCGTCACTGGCAAGCCTGGCCAAGATACGCCTAAAGGGGTGGACTTTGTTTGGAGCAAAGCCCGCAACAAGACGTTAACTGGCAAAAACGATGATGGCTCCAACTATGCTTCTAAAGTGTCGTATTGGATGCCGATCGATTACACCGGGGTTGGGTTACATGATGCACCTTGGCAGCCGAAATTCGGTGGCGATTGGTACAAACAACACGGCTCTCATGGCTGTGTGAACAACCCGCCTGACTTTATGGCCAAGTTGTATGCGGCAGTGCCGCTTGGGACACCAGTGATCGTCTTTTAATTTCAGTTAGCGCCAGACGCCATTGCGCCACGCATTTTCCATGCGTGAGGCAGTGGCGTTTTTGATGCGTGCGATGGGCGGTTTTGCCATAGTTGTGAGTTAAAATGCGGTATACTAAACCCATTATTGAAAATGTTCGGAGGTCAGCTTTTTGGATTATCAAACCAGTGTCCAATTCATTCACCACTTGCCACGCTTAGCCAAAGATGGCAGCTTAAATCGCATCTCAGCGCTGCTCGCTGCTTTAGGAAACCCGCAGCAAGATCAAAATTATATCCATGTTACTGGCACCAATGGCAAAGGATCGGTGGCCAATGCCATCAGCCATATCTTAGAAGCGAGTGGCTTGACGGTGGGGTTATTCACCTCCCCGTTTATCATGCGCTTCAACGAACGTATCCGCATCGATCATCAAGATATCGATTCAGAGCGCTTGGCCGAGTTGACCACGCATGGTGCGGCTGTTTTGGCTGATCTGCAACGCCAACGCCCTGGATTTGTGGTCACCGAATTTGAATTTATCACCGCGTTAGCGTTGCTTTATTTTAATGAAGCCAATGTGGACGTGGCAGTGATCGAAGTAGGCATCGGCGGGCGCGAAGATTCAACGAACGTGATCATGCCAAAAGTTGCGGTGATCACCAGCGTTGGCTATGACCATCAAGCATTATTAGGCAAGACCCTAACCAGTATTGCCGGACATAAAGCGGGGATCATCAAACCCCACGTCCCAGTGGTGACAGGGATTCTACCAGATGAAGCCCAAGTGGTGGTGGCCAAGCAGGTGGCAGCGATGCACAGTCAGTGGCAACAATATGGTCAAGATTTTTCGGCGGTGCATGCGTCGACTTTTGACTGGGGGATGCATTTTGACTATCACCGCGACCAAGAGCGGATCAGACAGCTCACTATGCCATTAGTGGGCAGTTATCAACCGGCCAATATGGCAGTGGCCATTACCGCCGCCAAAACCTATGCGCAAGTGATGGACTGGCCACTGAGCGATCATGAAGTGACCAAAGGCGTCAAAGCCAGCGTCTGGCCTGGCCGCATGGAAAAGATCTCTGATCGGCCATTGATCATTTTAGATGGGGCGCATAACCCGCAAGGCATCCATGGGTTGGTCGAGACGCTGGATCGGTTATTTGGTCAACAAGAACTCACCGTCATTGCCGGCGTATTAAAAGATAAAGCCGTTGATACCATGATCCAAGTTTTATCCAGCCGCGATCACCGCTTATGGTTAGTGCCGGTACCGAACACGCCGCGGGCCACTAAAGTTGGTGATTATCCGGATAATGTGACGCATTTTGATTCTTGGCAAGAAGCGTTGGCAGCATATACCCAAGAACACAGCGAAGAGCCTTTGATCATCACCGGCTCATTGTACTTGGTGTCTGCCGTGCGGCAAACGCTGATGGGGCAAGGCGATGATTAAAGCTGTTTGTTTTGATCTGGATGGCACTTTGGTCGCTTCTGAGCAGCTGTATCTTGATCGCAATGTGCAAGCAGCCGCCACGTTAGGGTATCACTTGACACAGCAGGATTTTTTGCCGTTAGTCGGGATCAGTCAAGCGGCTTTTGACGTGGCGTTGGATCAATTGATCGCGCCAGATCAACAAGGTGAATTTGTCGCCTTAACGCAAGCGTTGGTCACTACGCGCGTGGATTCAGGCCCAAGTTTGGCCCAACCTGGCGCCGATCACTTGTTGCAAATGTTGATCGCACACCAAGTGAAATTAGGCTTAGTGACTACTTCAACGGCTGAAGCCACTGCGCGCATGTTGCAAAATACTGGTTGGACCAATGTGTTTTCAGTGATGATCACCGCCGAAAATGGTCGCTTGAAACCAGCCCCTGATCTTTACCAGCAAGCTTTAAACCAATTGCAACTCCCTACTGATCAAGTCCTTGCGGTTGAAGATAGCGGCGTTGGGATACAAGCGGCGTTGGCAGCTGGGCTTGATTGTGTCCAAGTGTTAGACTTGGCGCCGGAAAGTGCGCAAGCCTTGCTGGTGGTGCCAAATTTGTTGGCCTTAGAAAAGATGTTTTTGGCGGCATTTGCGTAATCTAATAGTGAGGGGGTAGTCGCATGAAACCTGATCTATATGAACGCATCGTCAAAAATGGTGCCAGTGTGTTAAGCGACGCGGAACTCTTGCAAGTGTTATTGCGCAACGGCAGTAAAAGTGCGCCGATGCCGCAGATCGTCGCCACAGTGTTAGGGGTGTTTCCAGATTTTAAAGGCTTGAACTTGGCCGATGCCAAGCAGCTGATGGCAATTTCTGGCATCGGTTTAAGCAAAGCCGCTGGGATGCTTGCGGCGATCGAATTTGGCCGCCGCGTGGTTGAACAAAGTACCAAGCGCTACGGGGAAGTCTTGTCGGTGGAAAGTTTAGCCGCTGAATTGATGCCAAGGCTTGGTGCCAGTTCCCAAGAACAAGTGCTGGCATTTTTGCTGGATAATCAGTTGCAGTTGATCCAAGAAATGCCAGTGGCGCTAGGAGGGCTTACCCAAGCACAAGTGGAGCCGCGCGTGGTGTTTAGCCAAGCGCTGAAAGTCCATGCTGCCAGTTTGATCTTGGTGCACAATCATCCCAGCGGCAATGTTTCGCCTAGTCGCGCTGATCGCGCCGTGACCAAGCGGTTTGTTGAAGCGGGACAATTGATCGGCATTCGGATGCTAGATCATGTGATCATTGGGGCCCGTGATTTTTATTCATTTGCAGGCGATCGCGAAGGGTTAAATTTTTTCAAATAATCCCTTAACTGTGCGAATTTGAAGCCGGATGACGCCAGTGCGAATGGAAGTTGTGCTATAATCTGTTAGACCACATTACAGAAACGCGTTGAAGGAGAGAACATCTTGTTTGGATTAGGAGCTAAAAATATCGGGATCGATCTCGGCACTGCCAACACCTTGGTGTATGTCGATGGCAAAGGCATCGTTTTGCATGAGCCTTCTGTTGTTGCCAAAAACACCCAATCCGGCGAAATCATCGCTGTAGGTGAAGAAGCCCGGGCCATGATCGGCCGCACCCCGGCGAACGTGACCGCGATCCGCCCAATGAAAGACGGCGTGATCGCTGATTACGACACGACCGCCGCGATGCTGAAGTATTTCATGGAAAAAGCCCTCGGTGGCAATGGCGCCCATCCAGAAGTGATGATCTGTGTTCCCAGCGGCGTCACTGAAGTTGAAAAGCGCGCGGTCATCGACGCCGCTAAAGTCGCAGGCGCCAAAGAAGCCTTCGTCATCGAAGAACCTTACGCTGCGGCCATTGGTGCTGGTTTGCCAGTGATGGATCCAACTGGTTCCATGGTCGTTGATATCGGCGGTGGGACCACTGATGTTGCCACGATCTCATTAGGCGGCATCGTATCGAGTCGCTCGATCCGCATGGCCGGCGACAAAATGGATGAAGCGGTCATCAGCTACATTCGCCAACAATACAATTTATTGATCGGCGAACGCACGGCTGAAGATATCAAAATGGAGATCGGTTCAGCCTCTGTTGAACGCGCCAAAGAAATCGACGGTATGACCATTCGTGGTCGCGACTTGTTGACCGGTTTGCCAAAAACTGTTGAAGTCACTGCTGTTGATATCGCCAACGCCATCAATGAAGTGGTATTAGCGATCATCGAAGCCGTTAAAGAAACCTTAGAAGAAACCAGCCCAGAAATCGCCGCTGATGTCATTGACCATGGCATCGTGTTAACTGGTGGTGGCGCGTTATTGAAGCACTTATCTGAAGTGATCTCAGACGCGGCCCAAGTGCCAGTATTTATCGCCCAAGACCCATTGGACTGTGTGGCCATTGGGACTGGCGAATCGCTGAAAAACATCGAGGTTTTGAAGAAACACTAAGCCGTAGAATGAGAGCGAGTGTGACATGAACAAGTTCTTCTCAAATAAAAAACTGATCGTCGTCATGGTCGCGATTTTGCTGAGTTTGGGCATGATTTCATTTTCCGTTGCAGTGCGCGACAAAAAAAGTACGCCGCCAGTGATCCAGCAAGTCGGCAACGACGTGGTGGGCATCGGCGCGCGGATCGTTTCAGCGCCAGCACAGTGGGTCAAAGGTGGCTTGGACGACATTTCCGATTTGATGAATGCTTACAGTGAAAACAAATCCCTGAAAGCCCAAATCGACGATCTCGCCCAAACCAAGGTGCAAAACCAAACCTTGCGCAGTGAAAACAAAGCGTTGAAAAAGCAACTCAAACTCGATGGTACCTTGACCGACTATGCTCAGATCAATGCTTCCGTCATGTTGCGCAGTCCCAGTGACTGGCGCAACATGGTCACCATCAATAAAGGCTCTGGCGCTGGCGTGAAAAAGAACATGCCAGTGATGTCAGGCTCTGGCGTGGTGGGTCGCATCGTGGAAGTCAATAAAACCAATGCCAAAGTGGAAATGTTATCCACGGATAACAAAGTCGCCGATCATTTCGCCGCCCAGATCGCCATTTCTGGCGGAGCCACGATCAATGGCGTGATCACCGGCTACCAAGCCAAAACCGGCTATTTGATTTTAGGTCAGCTCAATACTGATAAAAATATCAAAAAAGGCCAGCAAGTGGTCACGTCAGGATTAGGTGGGGCGACCCCTAAAGGGCTGCTGTTAGGCACAGTCGAAACCATCAAAAAAGATGATTACGGCTTGGCCAATACCGTTTACTTAAAGCCAGCTGCTAATCTTGATGACTTAAGTGTTGTGACTGTGATCGCCCGTACGATCGCCAGCAACTAACATTGACCGGGACTTGGACTTTTCACGTCCCGGTTTTTGTGTTTCATTTTGGTGGTGGCCGGTCGTTTGAATTTGGAACTCCGGCTGGCTGGTGGCGGCATTGTGAGGGTCCTCAAAAAAGCTAGCCGGGATGTGTCGCGATGCTCCCCACCCGCCGGATCTTTTCCTGCGGCTTTCTGTAAGCGATAAATCGCTAACAGAAATCTCACGATGCCACCACCAGCTAGCCTCTGTCCCAAATTCAAACGATGGTGACCTGATCTCAGTGGCGAATAGGTGTTGATCACGCAACTGGTTTGACGGATAGCACAAACCTGTGGGCAGAGGTGAACTGGCATAACGGAGGAGAACTGGCCAATTGCCGTGAAAGTAAAATCAAGCATGACGCCGGTTTTTGTCGGCATGCGTAGATTTTGCCGATTTCTGAAGCCGGCCGCACGGCGACTTGGCCAAGTCTCTGCAGTGGCGCCAATTCACCGGTGCCTAGAGATTTTTGGGCCATTCGGCGATCAAAGTACTGTTTTTTAGGAGGAAACTATGCAAACCAAGCGTCCTTTTACTGGCCACGGCTGGGTCTTGTTGATATTATTTGTGGCCTTGCTGCTAGACGGAGTGTTGAGTCTGGTGCTTGGGCAATGGTTATTGACGCCACAATTTTCTGGGGTGCCGGAATTGACCTTGATCGCGTTATTGATGACGGTGATCTTTTTGCCAGATGAACAATATATCGTCTGGTATGCCGTGGGTTTTGGCTTACTGTTTGATATGATCTACACTGGGATCATCGGCATCAACGCGCTGATCTGGCCATTGATTGTATACATCGCCGTGCAACTGCGGCAATTTGTGCCTAAATCGCCATTATTTGTTGGGGCGCTGGTGGTGATCGCCGTGACGATCTTTTGTTTGGCCAATGATGTGATGAATGAGTTCATCGGCTTTGGTACCACCAACTTCGTGACTTTGGTCGCTGTGCATATGGGGCCAAGTTTATTAGTGAATTTAGTCGGCTTTGCAATTGTGTATTTGCCTTTAAGCCGATTATTGATAAACTTAAAGAGAAGTTAGTGAACGCCACCGGCTTGCCGGTGGTGTTTTAGTAGCGGGGGAGACCCTATGAGAGGTGAGAGCGTGGATGCAGTAATTCTAAAAGGGCGCAAAGACGGCTTTGAATTGCAATTAGCCGATACTGCTGCTTGGGATGCGATCTTAGCAGACCTGGAAGCCTTATTACAAAAATTAGCCAAGGATACGCCTGAAGGAAATGTTGAGTTCAAATTGTTGTCTGGCAATCGCTTGTTGACGGCTGATCAACAAACCCAGATCCAGCGCTTGTTTGATCGATTTGGGCGCTTTGAGATCAAGTCGCTGACAGCCAATGTTGAAGACCCAACGGCGTTTAAAGCGAAATTGTTGGCGCAAGCGACGCATATCGTTGGCGGCATCGTGCGCTCTGGCCAAAGCTTGGAATTTCATGGCGACGTGGTTTTTGTCGGGACGTTGCATGTTTCTGGCACCTTAAAAGCGACTGGTAGCATTTTTGTGTTAGGGCGCGTTGAAGGGTTATTGATCGCCGGTGCGGCTGGCGATACCAGCGCGGTGATCGCCGGAGATATCAGTCATGCCGGGCAGATCCGCATCGCTGACACCGTTGAGATCATTGACCAAAATGATTATCAAGCCGATACCCTGTCTTATATTAACGATCTACATATTTTGGAACACGGACACGTCGCTGATCTTTCGAAGATGCGCCCGAAACTTTTCCGGAAACTGGAGGACTTGTAATTGGGAACAGCATTAGTGGTCACCTCAGGTAAAGGCGGTGTGGGTAAAACCACGACCAGTGCCAACATTGGTACCGCCTTGGCATTACAAGGCAAGCGCGTGGTATTGCTGGATCTGGATATCGGGTTGCGGAATTTGGATGTGGTGTTAGGTTTGTCCAACCGCATCATTTACGACATTGTGGATGTGGCCACTGGCCGCGCCAAATTACATCAAGCCTTGATCAAAGACAAGCGCTTTGATGATTTGCTGTATGTGTTACCAGCCGCTCAAAATGCCGAAAAAGACGCACTTGAACCTGAACAAGTCAAAGACATCGTGGCGCAGTTGCGCGATGAATTCGACTTTATCATTTTGGATTCCCCTGCTGGGATCGAACAAGGCTTCCGCAATGCGGTAGAAGGCGCTGATGGCGCGATCGTGGTCACCACCCCTGAGATCTCAGCGGTGTCTGATGCCGATCGGGTGGTCGGGTTGTTGGAGCAGCGCGACATGGTGTATCCGCCACGCTTGGTGATCAATCGCATTCGTTTGCGCATGATGGATGATGGTCGAGCAATGGATGTTGATGAGATCACCCAACATTTAGGCATCGACTTGCTGGGGATCATTATCGATGATGATGACGTGATCGCCACGTCAAATAAAGGCGATACAGTAGTCATGGATCCAGATAACTTGGCGTCTAAAGGCTATCGCAACATTGCCCGCCGGTTGATGGGCGAATCTGTCCCATTGATGAAACTTGAGCAAAAGAAAGTCGGGTTTTGGCAGCGGTTGTTCCATCGCAATTAAGCGCCAGTTTGTAAAAAAAATTCGGCGCAGACCCTTGACAAAACATTAAAAGATGATTAATGTTAGTCACATAATAAATCAATGCGTTGAGTGGAATTGGCATTGAGTGATGACTTCAAGCGAGCTTGGGCAGGTGTAAGCCAAGCAGTCACCTCATCGCCTCACATCCACGAGTGCATCGCTGAAATCAGTAGGCGATGCCGGTTGGCTCGTTATCGCCGTGGTTGAAAAACACAATGAGGTTGGTCAAGTGATTGATCAGCGAACATGAGGTGGCACCGCGGCATTCAAGTCGTCCTCAAACAGCTTAGGCTGTTTGAGGACTTTTTTTTGTACCGTGATACCAAACGTTAAGGTTTTTCAACCACACGAGGTTTGCGTCGTGAGGCGTAAACGAAGTGAGGTGGCACCACGCGACAAGCGTCCTTTCGTACGAGTTTTCGTATGAGTGGGCGTTTTTTTATTCGACAAAAAGCCAAGGAGGCAAGGGCATGAAATATGTATTTGAAATTTTACCGGCATTATTATCAGGCTTGAAAATGACATTGGGGGTATTCTTCCTCACGTTGATCGGGTCGATTCCGTTGGGGATGTTGTTTTCCGTTGGGTTGATCAACAAAGCCAAAAATTGGCTGGGTAAGTTGATCAACTGGGTGTTGACCGCTTATGTGTGGTTGTTCCGGGGCACGCCATTATTGCTACAGCTGATCTTCGTCTTTTACGGCTTGCCATTGATCGGCATCGTGTTTGATCGCTTCAATGCGGCGATCTTCGCCTTTATCCTCAATTACGCGGCATATTTTGCCGAGATCTTCCGCGGCGGCTTTGGCGCCATTGAAGAAGGGCAATTTGAAGCCGCGACAGTGTTGAACTTGACGCGTTGGCAAACCTTGCGTTATGTGGTGATCCCGCAAGTCTTAAAAGTCGTGTTACCATCGATGGGCAATGAAGTGATCAACTTGGTCAAAGATTCCAGTTTGGTTTACGTCATCGGGTTAGGCGACTTGTTGCGTGCCGGCAACGTCGCCACAGCTCGCGACGTCACCTTGGTCCCATTGGTATTAGTCGGGGCGATCTACTTGATCATGACTGCGTTGTTGACTTGGGCACAAAAGAAGGTCGAAAAGTCCTTCTCTTATTACCGCTAGGAGGCCACTTATGTTAGAACTTAAAAATATTGCCAAATCTTTTGGCCGTCAAGCTGTCTTGTCCAATATCGATTTGACTATCGAAGATCACAAAACTTTAGCGGTCGTTGGCCCTTCAGGCGCTGGTAAAACCACGCTGTTGCGGATCATTGCCGGCTTGACCGCTGCTGATGCTGGTGAATTCACATGGCAAGGCAAAAGCACGACGCCGCAACAATTGCGCAAAGATGGCGTCATCGGCGTGGTGTTTCAAGGGTTTGAATTATTCCCCAATCTCACCGTGTTAAAAAACATTACCTTGGCACCAACCTTGCAAGGTGTTTCCGCTGCTGATGCGGAAAAGCGCGCCCGTGATCTGTTGGAACAATTGGACTTGCCAGACCAAGCTGATGCTTATCCGTTCTCCTTGTCTGGTGGGCAAAAGCAACGGATCGCCATTGCCCGGGCGTTAGCCTTAAAGCCTGAGATCTTGTTATATGATGAACCCACCAGTGCGTTGGATCCTAACTTGCGCCACAGTGTTGCCAACTTGATCAACGCTTTTAAAGCCCAAGGGATGACGCAAGTGGTGGTCACCCATGACATGGAATTTGCCCAAGAAGTCGCTGACACCACCTTCACTGTCAACAAGCTAGGCGGTGAGCGGTGATGAAACGCTTCGTTAAATTACTATTAGTGGCAGCCGTGGCCGTGTTGGCTGTCGGCGCAAGTGGCTGTGCTCGGCGCACGGTGAATAATTCTTGGCCACGCATCAAGCAAGATAAAAAAGTTGTCATCGGCTTGGATGATTCATTTGTGCCAATGGGCTTTCGTGAAAAAAGCGGCAAGCTTGAAGGTTTTGATATCGACTTGGCCAAAGCGGTGTTCAAACTTTATGGCGTGAAATGTGATTTTCAATCTATTGAATGGTCGATGAAAGAAACCGAACTGAAAAATCAAACCATCGATTTGATTTGGAACGGCTACTCCGCTACCCCAGAGCGGGCCAAAAAAGTTGCCTTTTCTAAAGATTACTTGGTCAACCACCAACTGTTAGTCACCAAAACCAAAGACCATGTTAATTCTTACGCCGACATGAAAGGCAAAAGCTTAGGCGTGCAAACCGGATCGAGTGGTGCTGCGGCATTGGATGCAGAACCAAAACTCTTGAAGCAATACATCAAAGGCCAAGATCCAGTCTTGTATGACACCTTTACCAATGCCTTTTTGGATCTGAATGCTGGGCGGATCCAAGGCATCTTCATGGATGAAGTCTACGCGCGCTATTATGTCGCCCATCAATCAGATCCTGGCAGCTACAAGATCTTAATGTCTAAAGGGTTTGATTCAGAAGCCTTTGCGGTGGGGATGCGCAAATCCGATACCGAACTACAAAGTAAGATCAACCGCGGTTTCAAGATCTTAGAGCAAAACGGGACCATGGCCAAACTCAAACGCAAGTGGTTTGGGACTGATGCCAATTAAATATGCTACACTTAAAAGCGTAACCAGCTGGTGCGCTTTTTTGCGTGCCATGAAGGCGTCACTTGGCGCTAGGGCCATCAAAAAGGAGGGACTTTTATGTGGGTGGTTGGGACGGTCATTGTGGTGATCGTGATCAATGCAGCATTAGCCATGATCACCGTGTTTTATCAACCGCGCGATATTGCGGCGACTTGGGCATGGTTATTGGTGCTGTTGTTGCTGCCAGTAGTAGGTTTGGCCTTATACTGGATCTTTGGGCGCAAATTATCCAGTCAAAAACTGGAAGCATTGGCGACCCAACAGCGCTTGGGCATCGATGAAATGGTCGCAGCGCAACAAGAAGCCATCGCTGTGGGGCAAGATCTGATCGGCCAACAAGAACTCGCTGGGGTGCCGGAATTGGTCCGTAGCTTGTTGAAAAGCGATAATGCTTTGGTGACCACCATGAATGAGGTGCAGTTGGTATTCACCCAAACCGATTACTTAAAAGCAGTTTTTGCCGATCTACAAGCGGCAAAAGATCACATTCATTTAGAAGTCTATGCTTTAGCGCCTGATGATATCGGCTTGCAAGTGCGCGACATTTTGGCGCAAAAAGCACGCAGCGGGGTCAAAGTGCGGGTGATGTATGATGCGTTTGGGTCGCATCGGTTGAATCACCGTTTTTGGCGGCCAGTGATCCAAGCTGGCGGGCAAGTCGAGGCGTTTTTTGCGACGAAATTAGCTCGGGCTAATCCGCGGATCAACTTTCGCAATCATCGCAAAGTGTTAGTGATCGATGGGCGTATTGGGTATTTAGGCGGCTTTGATCTTGGTCGCAGTCACAAACATTTTCCGATCACCCGAGACTTGGCTTTGCGCATCCAAGGCCAAGCAGTGGCGGTGATGCAGGCACGATTTTTCATGGATTGGAACACCACTGCTAAAATCAAAAAAGTGCATTTTCAAGCCAGTTATTTTCCCCAACCTGATGACCATGGCGACATTACCATGCAAGTGGTATCCAGCGGGCCTGAACAAGCCATTGAGACGTTGAAGCTGGGGTATTTGCGCATGTTTGCCCAAGCCAAAACCAGCATTTTGGTGCAATCGCCGTATTTTGTGCCAGATGACAGTTTGTTAGATGCGTTGATCATCGCCGCCAATGCCGGTATCGATGTCCAAGTGATGGTGCCGCGGCATACCAATCAACCGTTGATGGCGGCGGCCAGTCGGTTTTATTTGGATCGTGTGGTCGCTGGCGGTGGTAAAGTCTTCTATTACGAAGGCGGTTTTTTGCACACCAAAGCGGTGATCATTGATGGGCGGATCCTAGCCACTGGTACGGCGAATATGGACATTCGCAGCTTCAAATTGAACTTTGAACAAGCGGCAGTGTTGTATGCGCCGAGTTTGGCCAAGCAAGTCACAGCGCAATATCAAGTGGACTTGATCAAAGCCACCCCTTATCCGATGGCGGCGGTCACCAAGCGCTCGCGGCATTCGCGGTTGACCTCGGAATGGGCGCGGCTGTTGGCGCCGATCTTGTAAGTTTTGGCCAAGTTTTTCGATAAAGCTTAAAACTTGGATAAATAAATCAAACATGTTATGATACCGCTTGTAGTCGAGAAATTGTCCTTCACAAAGGGGAGCCATTGGCTGAGAGTGGGGAAACCCAGACCCTTCGAACCTGTTCGTTAATACGAGCGTAGGGATTGTGAACGTCGTAAAATGCGACCTTCTTTGTGGACGGACACACCCAAAGGAGGAATTGTGATGCAAACGACTAACAAGCATTTACAAATTGTGTTAGAAGTGGCGATCATTGCCGCTTTTGCCATGGCGCTGGAGTATATCCCGCATAAAACCGGGATCTCTGGTGTGGAAATGAGTTACGGGTTGATCCCAATCAGTGTCTTGGCCCTGCGCCGCGGCGTTGGACCAGCATTGGCTGCAGGGTTGACTTGGGGCTTGTTGGATATGTTACTTATCGGGATCGGCGAAGGCAGTGTGTTGAATGTGACGCAAGGCTTCATCGAATATCCTATTGCCTTTACGGTAGCTGGCTTAGGTGGGTTGTTTTACAAACCATTCCAGCAAGCGCTAAAAAACAACGCCCAAGGCAAAGCCTTAGGTTGGGCTTGGGTGGCAATTGTATTAGGCGTTTTTGCCAAGTACTTGTGCCACTTTTATGCCGGGGTGATCTTTTGGGGCAGTTACGCGCCTAAAGGCATGTCCGCTTGGATCTACTCGCTAGTCGTTAATGGTGGTTCTGCATTGGCCACTGGGTTATTGACGTTGGTGGTGGTGTCCGCGTTGGTCACGATGGCCAAGCACTTGTTTTTACCGAAAGCAACAGGACGATTAGCCGCCAATTAAAGAAGATGTGGAAAGCCGCGAGTGATTCGCGGCTTTTTTTGTGGAAAAATGCTTGCGTGTCCGTCTTGCATCAATTGCTGGACTTTGTGGCCTTGCGCCAGTCGCAAGTTTTGTGGCAATGACATCAGTAAGACAAAAATCCCGTTTGGCTTGCGTGTGAGATCACGCAAGCCAAACGGGATTTTAAGGTCTTGGTGTTTACCCAAACGCAGAAACTGCGCCAAGTACGGCCCCAAGGATAGTGACGATGAGCATGGCCCAAGCGGCGATGTGGGTGATCCACCAAAATTTTGTCCGCGACTTCTTCATCATGACACCTCCTTTGATCGGTTGATATGGTTTATAGTGTACCTGTTTCTTAAGTTGGCGGCAAATCATTTTGTGATGCTTTTTTTGTTTGGCAATATTAGGTATGATAAATAATAAAAGGAGGTGCCAGCATGGGGGAGATTTTAGCGATCGGATTGCCAATTTTGGGTTGGATCTTGTTGTTGGTGATCATTGGCAAGTTCAACTATCGTCATAATCTTTTGTTTTGGGTGATGATCCTCGTCAACTTTTTGGCGATTTGGCAACTGACGCAACAACATGCTGGGACTTATTTGTGGGTCTGTTTTTTTGTCGCGATCATCGCTGCGATGTTAGTGGTGGTGTTGCTGATCATTAATGAGCATGATGTCTTATTGCGCCGATATGCCCATCTACTGGCCCGTGTCGAGCTATTGGCTACCACATGTTGGTGGGTCGCCGCGATTTTCTTTCGAAATTAGGGCCAGATCCCCACTTTTGATACCTGAGCTGAACCCTTGCAACCACAGCGTTGCGAGGGTTTTTTTGTTACAATTGTTAAGAATCACACACAGGATAGGTGAATGTGGGGATGATTGTGGTGGAACATGGGGGAATGTGGTAGACTTAACTCAACGTTGGGAGGTGATTCCATGCTCATGGGTGAGTTTCATCACAGTATCGATACCAAAGGCCGATTGATCGTGCCAGCGAAATTTCGCGAAGCGCTCAATCCGGCATTTGTGTTGACCCGGGGCATGGATGGTTGCTTGTTCGGCTACCCGCAAGCCGAGTGGCAAAAACTGCAAGAAAAACTTGCCGCTTTGCCATTGACGAAAAAAAGCGCGCGGACGTTTTCACGGATGCTGTTGTCAGGCGCGGCTGAATGCGAACTTGATAAACAAGGGCGTATCAATCTGCCAAACAATTTGATCCAACACGCGGCATTAAACAAAGAATGTGTGTTGATCGGCGTGTCCAATCGTATTGAGATCTGGGCGGCAGAGCGTTGGCAAGCCTATGCCGACGAAGCCGAAGATGATTTTGATGAGCTGTCTGAAAACTTGATCGACTTTGGGTTATAAACTATGACTGAATTTAAACACGAAACCGTACTGCTAAAAGAAGCCGCCGCCAACTTGAACGTTCAACCAAATGGCATTTACGTTGATGCGACTTTAGGGCGCGCTGGGCACACCAAAGAGATCTTAAGCCAAATGACTGGTGGGGCTTTGTATGCCTTTGATCAAGACCAACAAGCCATTGATGCCGTCACCAAAGCGCTGGATCCGATGCCGGAGAACTTGCATTTGATCCACACCAATTTCCGCAATTTACAAGCAGCTTTAACTGAGCGTGGTGTGACTGGCGTTGACGGGGTGTTATATGACTTAGGCGTGTCGTCGCCACAGTTTGATGATTCTCAGCGCGGCTTTTCTTATCGCTTTGATGCGCCGTTGGATATGCGCATGGATCAAAGCCAAACCTTGACTGCCAAGATCGTGATCAACGATTGGTCGTTTAATGATCTGGTGCGGATCTTTAATCGTTATGGCGAAGAGAAATTTGCCAAATCGATCGCTCGCCAAATCGAAAAAGCCCGCGCTGATCACACCATTGAAACCACCTTTGAATTGGTGGAGTTGATCAAACAAGGCATTCCAGCTAAAGCCCGCCGCACTGGGGGCCATCCAGCCAAACGCGTATTTCAAGCGGTGCGTATCGCCGTCAATGATGAACTTGGGGCCTTAGAAGCCAGTTTGGAACAAGCCGTGAGCTTGTTGAATCCTGGCGGTCGCATCAGTGTCATCACCTTTCAATCGTTAGAGGATCGCTTAGTCAAAGCGATGTTCAAAGAATTGACCACGATCAAAGATGTGCCTCATGACTTGCCAGTGATCCCAGATAGCATGCAACCGGATTTTCGTTTGGTATCGCGCAAGCCGATCTTGCCAGGTGCTGCTGAGCTTGAACATAATCACCGCGCCCATAGCGCTAAATTGCGAGTCTTAGAAAAATTAGTGAAGGAGGTGTAGCCTTATGCAAGAAAGTACTGCCAGACAATTACGACCAGAGGTGGTCGATCCGATCATCCAACCGCAAACGCCGCCGCAAAAAGCCCCAGATGTGCAGGCTGCACCGCGGCCTTCAAGGCGTTTTTCCCCGTTTGAACGGGTGTTATCCGCAATTTGTGGCTTGGCAGCTTGTGCGACTTGCCTATTGTTCTTAAATGCGCAAACGCAACTGGATACCAATAACCGTACATATCAAGATGTCCAAGCCCAAATCGCCACCCAAAATCAATCAGTCGCTGACTTAAAGCAATCTGTTGGTGAACTGTCCAATTCCAGTCGACTCAGTGCGTATGCCAAGGCTCATGGCCTGACGGTGATCGAAGCAAATATTAAGCGTGTGAACAAGTAATGGCAAAAAAATCCTCTAAACGACAGACGAACGCGATCCACCCAACCAAGAATCGACGCAAGTTCGGCATCTTATTGATGGCGCTTGCGGTGTTCCTGCTGGTCGCGTTCGCCTGTCGTTTTGTGTATATTGCCGCTGGTGGCAAAGTGGACTCAGCCAACTTATCGGCTTACCGCAAAAAAGTCGTGGCTCGCTCAACGGTGCTGAAAGCCAAACGCGGCGCGATCTATGACCGTGACGGTGGGGTGATCGCCGAAGACTCCAACACGTACACGATCTATGCGATCTTGGATCACAATTATGTCAATGGCAAAAAAAAGCTTTATGTGCAAAACAAAGAGAAAACTGCCACAGAACTGGCCAAGTACTTGCCACTTTCCAAAGCCAAGATCTTAGCCATCTTGAATCCAGCCAAAGCCCAGTTTCAAGTGGAATTTGGCGCAGCGGGCACGGGGTTGAGCTTGGCGACGAAACAGGCGATCCAAAAAGCCAAGCTGCCTGGGATCAACTTCACTGATTCCCCTTCACGGCTTTACCCCAATGGGATCTTTGCCAGTCACGTGATCGGCTTGGCGCAACCGCAAACTAATGCCAAAACCACGGATCAATTAGTCGGCGTTTTAGGCTTAGAAAAACAGTTTAATTCAATTTTAAAAGGCACCAACGGCTATCGCACCTCGCAAACGGATGCTTATGGCTATCAGTTACCAGAATCCAAAGTCAAAACCAAAGCCGCAGTTGATGGTGGTTCAGTTTACACGACGATCGATGCAAGTTTGCAAAGCTACTTAGAAACGTTGATGACTGGCGTCGCCACCAAATACCAACCCAAATCTTTGCTGGCGGTGTTGATGAATCCCAAAACCGGTGAAGTCTTAGCAGCGTCTCAGCGGCCGACATTTGATCCGTCGACAGGTGAAGGCTTAGCCAATATGTGGCGCGACATTTTGGTTGAGGACAATTATGAACCAGGATCGGTGATGAAGATCTTCACGTTGGCCGCGGCGATCCAAAGCGGCAATTATCACCCTAATACTTACTACAAATCCGGATCCGTGAAAGTCGCGGATACCACCATCAAAGACTGGGATACTTCAGGGTGGGGGACCATTCCGTTAAGTCAGGCGTTTCCACGCTCTTCTAACGTCGGCATGGTCAAAATCGAGCAAACCATGGGCGCCACCGTATTTTCAGAATATTTGCGCAAATTTGGTTTTGGCCAACAAACCGGCATCGCTTTGCCTGGCGAAACCAGCGGCACGTTTGATTTTGGCAGTTACTTGGATTCGGCGATGGCCAGCTTCGGCCAGTCCATTGACGTCAATGCCATGCAACTGATGCAAGCGGCCACGGCGGTTGCCAATCGCGGTGACATGGTGCAACCGCGCATCGTTTCGAAGATCACCAACAAAAAAGGCCAAACCACAGCTTACAGTCGCCATGTGTTGAGCAAGCCGATCTCCAAGACCACTGCTGATCAAGTGGTCGCGGCCATGCGCGAAGTCGTCAATGATTCATATGGTACCGGCGCGGCGTATAAAATGAGTGGCGTGGACTTAGCTGTCAAAACTGGGACGGCGCAAATCGCCGGTCCCAACGGTGGGTATTTAACCGGCGATTCAAATTACATTTTCTCGGTGATGGGCATGGCCCCAGCATCTAACCCGAAATATGTGTTATACATTGCCATGAAACAGCCTCAAAAAATGACAGAACCGGCCGAATCGATCATGGCTGAGATCTTCAAGCCAATGATGACGCGCGCATTGGCCTTAGATGGCAGCACCAATCCCACCACGACTGTCGATGAAACTGCCAGTGTGCCAAGCGTCACCAATAACGCCTTGGCTACGGCGCAACAAAAGCTGAGCAATGCCGGTTTTTCGCCTGCAGTCGTGGGCACTGGCACCAAGGTGGTCCAGCAGTTACCGACTGCTGGTGGCAATGCTTTGAAAGGCGCTCATGTGGTAGTTTTGACCAATGGGGCGATGACGATGCCTAACGTGTCTGGTTGGTCGAAATCTGATGTGTTAAAATTAGCCCAGTTGACTGGGAAAACTTTCAAGTTGGTGGGATCTGGTTACGCCACTGCGCAAAGCTTGAAAGCCGGGTCATTATTAGGATCGGCGAAAGTCACGATCCAATTTGCGCAACAGTAAACTATAAAGGGGCATATCATGCAGTTAGCACAAATGTTGATCCCGATGGTGGCAGCTTTTGCCATCACCGTGATAGTGTTGCCGTTATTTATCGGCTACATGCGTTTCAAAAAAGAAGGCCAAATGATCCGCGAAGAAGGCCCGACATGGCATGCCAAAAAATCCGGCACCCCGACCATGGGTGGCGTGGTGTTCATCATCGCCATCGTCATTGCTGCGATCGGCTCGGCCATTTGGCAACACAGCTTAGACATGTCTGTATATGTCGCATTGTTTATTTTGCTCCTGTATGGGGTACTTGGGTTTATCGATGATTTTGTGAAGTTGTTTCATCATCAAAATCAAGGTTTGAAAGCTTGGCAAAAAATGCTGGGCCAGATCATCGGCGCGATCGTCGTGGTGATGGCGTATTTGCATGACGGTTTCTCGCATGCGATCACTGTGCCATTCATCGGCCAAGTCAATGCTTTATGGTTCTTTGTGATCTTCGCGATTATTTGGTTAGTCGGTTTTTCCAATGCGGTGAATTTATCTGACGGCTTAGACGGCTTAGTGGCTGGGCTTTCGACGATCGCCTTTGGCACTTATGCCATTATTGCCGCCCATGATGGCCGCGTGGATGTGTTGGTGATCTGCTTGGCCACCATCGGCGCGATGATCGGCTTTTTGCTGTTCAACCACAAGCCGGCGCAGATCTTTATGGGCGATGTCGGGTCGTTGGCATTAGGCGGGATGTTGGCTACTGTCAGCATTTTGTTGGATCGCGAGTGGTCGCTACTGTTGATCGGGTTGGTGTTTGTATGTGAAACCGCCAGCGTGATGATCCAAGTGGCGGCGTTTAAAACCACCGGCCACCGCGTGTTCAAAATGAGTCCGATCCACCATCATTTTGAAATGTTAGGCTGGTCGGAATGGCGCGTTGACCTCACGTTTTGGACAGTAGGTCTGGTTGCCAGTGCAATTTATCTATTAATTTTCCTTTAGAAAGAAGTCTAGGGCCATGTTGGAGATCAAAACGTACCAAAATAAAAAAGTGTTAGTTTTAGGGTTAGGCATGAGTGGCGTCAACGCCGCACGGTTGTTGAACAAACTCGGCGCTTTAGTGACTGTCAACGATAAAAAGAAATTCGATGACAACAAACAAGCCCAAGCGTTATTGGCAGACGGCATCAAAGTGATCACCGGGTATCACCCAGTGGAATTGCTGGATGAGAATTTTGAATACATGGTGAAAAATCCAGGGATCCCGTATTCCAACCCTATGGTCCAAAAAGCCCAAAGTTTAGGTATCCCGATCATTACCGAACCAGAATTGGCTTATCAAGTCTCTGAATCCCATTGGATCGCCACCACCGGCTCCAACGGTAAAACCACGACCACCACGTTGATCGGTTTAATGCTCAATGAAGCTGGGCATAAAGCCTATGATGCCGGCAACATCGGCATTCCCGCTTCAGCTGTTGTCCAAAAAGCGGGTAAAGATGACACTGTCGTCGCTGAATTGTCGAGTTTTCAACTTTGTGGCATTCAAACCTTGCATCCCCACATTGCTGTTTTGACCAACATTTATGAAGCCCATTTGGACTGGCATGGCGACCGTGAACATTATGTTGCCGCTAAAATGCGCATCACCATGAATCAAACGGCTGATGATTATTTCATCATGAATTGGGATCTGCCAGAAATGCACGAATTGGCCAAGCAATCTCAAGCCCAGATCGTCCCATTTTCCCGCAAAAATGCTGCCGGTGCGCGCAGTGCGTTGATCGACGGCTGGTTATGTTTTGATGGCGAAAAGATCATGAAAGCCGACGCCATGCAGATCCCTGGCACCCATAATATTGAGAATGCTTTAGCCGCCATTGCCGCGGCGAAGTTATCTGGTGTCGACAATGCGTCGATCGTCGCCGTGTTGTCTCGCTTTACTGGCGTCAAGCACCGCATTCAATATGTGACCACGATCAATGACCGCAAATTCTACAACGACTCCAAAGCCACTAACGTCGAAGCAGCTAGTGTGGCGCTTAACGCCTTCACCCAACCGATCGTGTTATTGGCAGGCGGCTTGGATCGGCATTTGTCGATGGACGATCTGATCCCGCTAGTCAAAGCCCATGTCCATGCCATGATCACCTTTGGGCAAACGGCACCATTGATGAATGCAGTGGCCAAAAAGGCTGGCATTCCTTACCAACAAACGGAAAATGTTAAAACCGCCGTGCCGTTAGCTTATGCGGCGTCTAAGCCAGGCGATGTGGTGTTGTTGTCACCAGCGGCGGCGTCTTGGGATCAATTCCCGAATTTCGAAATTCGTGGTGATGTCTTTATCGACGCGGTCAATGCTTTAGCTGAAAGCGAGGAATAGTCATGCGCGTGATCGTCTCAGGTGGCGGCACTGGTGGGCACATCTACCCGGCGTTGGCGTTACTGGAACAATTAAAAAAACGCGATCTGTTAGATGACGTGTTATATATCGGCACCAAGCGCGGGTTGGAAAGTCGCATCGTGCCAAAAGCCGGTATCCCATTTGACACCATTGAACTGCAAGGCTTCAAGCGCAGTTTGAGCTTGGAGAACCTCAAAACGGTTTCCCGCTTTGTCGGCGGGTTAAGCAAAGCCAAACATATTTTACAAACCTTCAAGCCAGATGTGGTGGTGGGCACTGGCGGATATGTGTCGGCAGCGATTTTATTTGAAGCCGCCCGCTTGCACATTCCTACGGTGATCCATGAACAAAATTCCGTCGCTGGTGTCACCAACAAATTCCTCAGTCACTTTGTGGATAAGATCGGGACTGTATTTCCGGAAGTCGAAGCCAGCTTTCCAGCCAAAAAAGTTCAGCGCGTCGGCAATCCGCGAGCGCAACAAGTGGCCAATTTGTTGCCTAATGACCGCTTGGCGGATTTTGGGTTAGATCCCAAACGCCGGACTTTATTGATCTTTGGTGGCTCACGTGGCGCCCCGATGATCAACCAAGCGGCGATCGATGCGATCCCGTTATTTGGCCAAAGTAATTTTCAAACCTTGTTCGTCACTGGGCGGCGGCATTTTGACCATATCCACCAACAGCTCAGCGATTTGCCAGATAACGTCAAAGTGGTGCCTTATGTTGACGATATGCCGGCGATCTTGCCAGATATCGCTTTGGTGATCGGGCGCAGTGGGGCGACTTCCATCGCCGAACTCACGGCTTTGGGCATCCCATCGGTGCTGATCCCCAGCCCTAATGTCACTGGCAATCACCAGTTCATCAATGCCCAAAGCTTAAAAAAAGCTGGCGCGGCGTTGGTGGTACCAGAAACACAACTAGATGAGCATTTCGGCCAACAAGTGGCGGAATTGATGCAAGATGATGCGCGCTTAGTGGAAATGACGCGCGCAGCCAAAAGCTTAGGCGTCCCAGATGCTGCAGACCGTTTGATCGCCTTGATGCAAGCGGCGATCAACGCCCATTAGAAAGGTGGTGACACGATGCCGTTTTGGCGAAAATCAAAAACTGATGACCCGCTGACGCCTTGGGAAGCTTATCAGGCCAAACAAAAGCGCGCTAAAAAAGCGGCATCGCGGCCTTTGCCTTTGCCGCATCTCAGCCAAACGCGCACAAGTCGCAGGCGGCGCAATCTGGCGGTGATCTTCACGCCACTGACAGTGTTATTGGTCGTGGCGATTTATTTCTTAACGCCGCTGGCTCGCGTTGGGGAGATCAGCGTACGCGGCGAGTCAACGTTGCCAGCCCAATCGGTGATCGACGCGTCAAAACTTGGTAGCAGTCAAATGATTTTAGACTTGTTGTGGCATAAAGGCCAAGTGACCACACGGGTAAAGCAGGCGTTGCCGCAAGTGCAAACGTTAAGCGTTTCAGTCAAAGCGTTTAACCAAGTGACCTTGCATGTTCATGAATATGCGCCATTAGGCTATGTCCAAAAAAATGGCGAATACCATGTGTTGTTAGCGTCAGGTGTGGTGGTCAAAGACGCCACGCAAACGCCGAAAAGCACTTATCCGATTTTTACCGGATTTTCTAGCAAAGATGCGTTTCACGTGGCCAAAACTGTGGCCAGCTTTCCTCAAGCGGTGCGCAAAGCGGTTTCTGAAGTCAAAGCCACTCGCGGTGCGGCCAATCCGTATCAAATCACCTTAAGCATGAGCAATGGCAATTTGGTGGTGGCGGATTCGCGCACTGTCGCCAAAAAAATCAAATATTACCCGCAGTTATTGGCTGATGTGAAAACCAAAGGCACTGTGGATCTGGAAGTCGGCGCCTTTTTCACTCCATACGCCAAATAAAACCCGCAAAATCCCTAATCTTTATAGTGTTTTGATGAGTTGGCGGGAGGTTGTGTGGTAAAATCAAAATAGTATTACGTTTTCAATGAGAGAAATTCCAGTCCAGGAGGTTTGCCGTCGTGGGAAATCAAGACATATACGTTGGACTTGATATCGGCACCACCTCGATCAAAGTCATTGTGGCCGAATATATTCAAGGTCAAATGAATATCATCGGGGTCGGCAGTCAACGTTCAGCCGGCTTGAGTCGTGGTGTGATCGTCGATATTGATAAGGCTGTGATGGCGATTCGCCAAGCCGTAAGTCAAGCAGAAGAAAAAGCAAGCATTAAAATCGATTCAGTGGTGGTCGGCGTCCCGGCCAACATGCTTCAAATCGAGTCAGTCAGCGGTATGATCGCAGTTGGTGACGCGTCCAAAGAGATCACCGATGAGGATGTCAAAGCCGTCGCTGCCGCCGCATTGGTGCGCAATTTGCCACCAGAGCGCGAAAGCTTGTCACTGACACCGACGGAATTTATCGTGGATGGCTTTGATGATATCAAAGATCCCCGCGGCATGATCGGCGTGCGCTTGGAAATGCGCGGGATCTTGTTCACCGTTCCCAAAACGGTATTACATAATACCAAAAAAGCGTTGAGCAAAGCCGGCCTTTCCATTCGCACCGTGGTGATCAATCCATTAGCCACTGCGCAAGTGGCTTTAAGCGATGGCGAGCAAGACTTTGGGACCGTGTTGATCGATGTTGGTGGCGGTCAAAGTACTGCCGCTGTGATCCATGATCACAAGCTGAAGTTCACCTTTGAAGATCCTGAAGGCGGCGAATTCGTCACCAAAGATATTTCTGTGGTGCTTAACTCCGGCTTTAAAGATGCAGAAAAACTCAAGCGCGATTATGGCAATGCCGATTCATTGGCGACGCATGAAGACAACACGTTCCCAGTGACTGTCGTGGGTAAAACTGAGCCGGTGATGATCTCCGAAAAATACTTGTCAGAGATCATTGAAGCGCGCTTAGGCCAGATCTTTAAGCGGATCAACGCGGCACTGCAACAAGCCAATGCGTTAGATCTGCCTGGTGGGATCGTCATCACTGGTGGCACCACCGCCATTCCTGGGATCACTGAACTGGCCCGAGATATTTTCAATCATCAAGTGCGCGTTTTTATCCCTAACGAAATGGGCTTGCGGCATCCCGCATTCACCCAAGCGCTGGGATTGATCCAATATGCGGCACATTTAACGGACATCGATCAATTGGTGGCGAGCGTTTTGCCAAATAGTCAAGCAGTTGGCAATGCTTCAGAGCCAAAACCGACTGCTATGCCCAAACCGGCAGCCAAACCCGCAACTGACGAGCCTGACACCACCGAAAAGAAGCCGAACGCGTTGCGGCGCTTCTTCGGTAATTTCTTCGAATAATTTCCCTAGGAGGAACGACAATGGAATTCTCACTGGATGCACAAAATGATACAGGCGCCGCAATCAAAGTGATCGGCGTGGGTGGCGCAGGTGGTAATGCGGTCAACCGCATGATCGCCGAAGACGTCAAAGGCGTGGAATTTATCGCCGCAAATACTGATGTTCAAGCGCTGTCGAATTCAAACGCTGAAACCAAGATCCAATTAGGCAACAAATTGACGCGCGGCTTAGGTGCCGGCGCCACGCCTGAAATCGGCCAAAAAGCCGCTGAAGAATCTGAAGAACAGATCCAAGAAGCGCTTAAAGGCGCCGATATGATCTTTGTGACTTGTGGTATGGGCGGTGGCACTGGGACTGGCGCTGCGCCAGTCGTTGCTAAGATCGCCAAAGACATGGGGGCGTTGACTGTTGGGGTCGTCACCCGACCATTTACGTTCGAAGGTCCGCGCCGCGCCAAAAATGCCGCAGAAGGCATCGCCAACTTAAAAGAGCATGTGGATACCTTGGTCATTATTGCCAACAACCGCTTGCTTGAAATCGTCGACAAAAAGACCCCAATGATGGAAGCCTTTCATGCTGCTGATAACGTGTTGCGGCAAGGCGTTCAAGGGATCTCTGATCTGATCACTAGCCCTGGATTTGTCAACTTGGACTTCGCGGATGTCAAAACGGTTATGGCCAACCAAGGCTCGGCGTTAATGGGTATTGGGACGGCCAACGGTGAAAACCGCACCATTGAAGCGACCAAAAAGGCAATCTCCTCACCATTATTGGAAGTGTCCATCGCTGGTGCCAAGCAAGTCTTGCTCAACATTACTGGCGGTCCAGACTTGTCCTTGTTTGAAGCCCAAGATGCGTCTGAAATCGTGGCGCAAGCGGCAAGTAACGATGTCAACATCATCTTTGGGACATCGATCAATGAAGATCTCGGCGATTCCGTTGTGGTGACAGTCGTCGCCACTGGTATCGACGGTGAAAACGCCAAGCCACAAAGTCGCGATGCGCGCAAAGCCGAAGCTGCCAGCAAACCGGCTGCAGCCAAAACGGATAACGCTGAAAGCGCCGATCCATTTGGCAATTGGGATCTGCGTCGCGAGCCGAAACACCATGAGCAACCGGCACCAACGCAAGATTTTGATCATGTGAAAAAGACGGAATTTGATATTTTCGAATCACAACCGACGCAAACGCAAGACGACGGTGGGGATGATCAACCGCCATTTTTCAAGCGTCGTCGCCAGTAAACGTGACGTGATGCCAACAATAGTTTCACTTCCACAGATTTTTTGTCAAAGGAGGGCATGCTGATGGCATTTGAAAACATCGGGAAGAAATTTAATTCATTTTTTGCCATGGATGCAGATGAAGACGAGCCAGAAACTGTGGCGCCAACTGCTGTTGATCAATCGCAAGCGGCATCACAATCGGTGTCGTCCAAGCCGCAGTTTCGCGGCAATAAGGTCGTGTCAATGAGTAATCCAAATGAACAAACGGCAAAAATCGTCGTTTATGAACCGCGTATTTACTCGGATGCCAAAGAGATCGGCACCAACTTGTTGAATAACAAAGCGGTGGTGGTGAACTTTGATCGCATCGAAAATGATGCTGCCACGCGGATCGTTGATTTTTTGACCGGCACGGTGTTTGCCATTAATGGCGAGATCCGGCGCGTCGGCGAGCAGATCTTTTTGGTCACCCCAGCCAACTTCCAAATCGATGGGACCTTGGCAGAGAATTTAGGCACTGATTTCGACTTGCAAATGACAGAATAGGAGGACTGCGATTGTTAGCAACAGGACTCTATTGGCTTTGGCGGCTGATTGCGATGGTGATCTCCGCTTATAGCTTAGGCATGGCCGTGTATATTGTGATGTCTTGGTTCCCAGATGCCTACGATAGCCGCTTTGGTCGGCTGTTGACGCGCATTTATCAGCCTTATCTCGGCTGGTTTCAGCGCTTTATTCCGCCGATCTTAGGGTTGGATCTGTCGCCGATCCCAGCATTTGCGGTGATCTACCTCGTGGAAAAAGCTTTGGACATCATTTTTATCAATTTGATTTATAGGTGAACAAATGGATAACGTCTTACAGCATTTTCGCAAGGATGAAGCGCCATTCATCGCCCAAGTGGAAGCTGATATCGAAACTGCTGCAGGTGAATATCGGCCAGTGTTGACGAATTTCTTGGATCCGCGGCAAGTGTACATCACTGAAACCTTGGTCAATCAAGCTGACGGCGTGAAGCTGTTTTGCTTTGGCGGGTTTGCGACTGCGGAACGCCGACGCGCGTTGATCGCGCCGGACTATTTTGAACCAACGCCGGCTGATTATGAATTGGCGGCACTAGAGATCAACTACCCAAAGAAATTCGCTGAACTTGATCATTCGCATATTCTCGGCACCTTGGCTAACGCTGGCATCGAACGTAACTTGTTTGGTGATATTGTGTCAAATGGGACCCAGTGGCAAGTGATCGTTGCCAAGTCGATGAGTAGTTGGGTGCAAACCAATATCGACAAGATCGGTCGCATCGGGGTGCGCTTTGAACCCATTACCTTAGACGCATTGGTCACGCCGACAAATGATTGGGAAACTGCGCAACTCACCATCCCGTCTTTGCGCATTGATGCCGTGGTCGCGCATGTGTTCAATATTTCGCGCACCCGGGCGAAAAGTTTAGTCGAGCATGCCTTGGTGCGATTGAACTTTGCGGTGATCACCAGACCGGATGTGGAAGTTGACTTGCACGACATTTTATCGGTGCGCGGTTTTGGCCGTTTGCGGATCCAAGCCATTTTAGGTACCACCAAAAAAGAGAAGCTGCGGGTGACCGCGGATGTGATCCATAAATAGTGATTAGGAGGCAGTGACATGGCATTAAGCCCACTGGATATTCATAATAAAGAATTCAACGTCCGCATGCGCGGGTATGATCAAGATCAGGTCAATGACTTTTTAAGCCAGATCATTAAAGACTATTCGGCTTTGTTGAAAGACAATGAAGATCTGCAAAAGCAACTTGGCGACGCACAAGAAAAGGTGAAGTACTTCACTGACTTGAAAGATGCTTTGAATCAAAGCATCATCGTCGCCCAAGAAGCGGCGGATAAAGTGAAGACTAACGCTGAACAAGAAGCCGACTTGATCCAACAACAAGCCGAAAAGAACGCGCAAGACTTGTTGACCAGCTCCACGGATAAAGCCAACCGCATTGTTGGCGATGCCAGTGAAAAAGCCAAGAAGATCACTGTTGAAACTGAAGACTTAAAGCGCCAGACCCGCGTCTTCCGCCAACGGTTGCAAGTGATGTTGGAATCGCAGCTTGAAGTGGTGAAATCCCCTGAATGGAAAGAGCTGTTATCGTCTTCTGATTCGGCGGCAGTCGTGTTAGATCCAGCAAATCGTGAATCTAACCTTGACAAGCCGGCAGGTGAACCCGTAAACTCAGAAGCAACAGAACCTGTTGAAGATGGTTCAGATCAACCCGGTTATACCGAGATCATTTTCCCACAAGAAGATGATGACGACTCTGACGCACAATCGACAGACACTGAAGAATAACGTATGGACACGCGTCTAAACCGTAGACCGGCATAGCGACTCGAGATCTGGTGAAAGCTCGAGGCGGCAGCGGTGGTGATATCAGTCCGTCAGTTGCGCAGGTGAGATGTAACTTGCGCCGGGTACTCCCGTTAGCAGGCTTAAGGAAGGCTATGTGCCTTTGAAGTTAGGTGGTACCACGAAGATCTCGTCCTATATTGCGGCGAGGTCTTTTTTTGTTCCTGGGGTTTTGTTACCCACGTAACTGACGGACTGACATCCGCGTGACCATACAAAAAAGGAGAACTCATATGAAAGTCAAAGAGACCTTAAATCTGGGCAAGACGCCATTTAAAATGCGCGCTGGGCTCCCAGCTAAGGAACCCAAGTTGCAAGCTGCTTGGTACGAAAACCATGTTTATGAAGCGCGCCAAAAGTTAAACGAAGGCAAGCCGACGTTTGTGTTACATGATGGCCCCCCATTTGCCAATGGGAACATCCACATGGGTCACGCGTTGAATAAAGTGACCAAAGACATCATCGTGCGTTCCAAGTCGATGTCAGGATTTCGCGCCCCTTATGTGCCTGGTTGGGATACACATGGTTTGCCGATCGAACAGCAACTCGCCAAAAAAGGCGTGCACCGCAAAGAGATCTCCATGGCAGAATACCGCGAAATGTGCCGTCAGTTTGCGATGAAAGAAATCGACAAGCAACGTACCGACTTCAAGCGCTTAGGCGTGTTAGGCGATTGGGACCATCCTTACATCACCTTACAGCCAGAATTTGAAGCTGAAGAAATCCGCGTATTCGGCAAAATGGCTGAAAAAGGCTACATTTACCATGGCTTAAAGCCCGTTTATTGGTCATGGAGTTCTGAATCCACCTTGGCCGAAGCTGAAGTGGAATACCATGACGTGAAGTCGCCATCGATTTATGTGGCCTTTAAAGTCGTTGATGGCAAAGACTTGTTGGATGCCGATACGTCGTTCATTATTTGGACCACCACGCCTTGGACCATTCCAGCCAACTTAGGGATCGCAGTGAACCCCCGGTTTGAATATGCCCAAGTCGCAGTGGCTGGCAACAAGTATGTCGTGGCGTCTGAAATGTTGCCAAAAGTCGCTGAAGCCTTAGGTTGGCGCGACTATGACGTGTTGAAGACTTTCCCTGGCACTGCGCTTGATCGCATGACGGCGCAACACCCGTTGTATGATCGCACCAGCTTGTTGATGGAAGCTGATCACGTTACCTTGGATGCTGGTACTGGTTTGGTCCATACCGCCCCTGGACATGGTGAAGATGACTACAAAGTCGGCGTGAAATACAACTTACCTGTTTATTCTGTCGTTGATGAAAAAGGCTTCATGACCAAAGATGCACCTGGTTTTGAAGGGGTCTTTTATGATGATGCCAACCGCATGGTCACCAAAGCCTTAACTGAAAAAGGCGCGTTATTGAAGCTGGACTTCTTCACCCATAGTTATCCACATGACTGGCGCACCAAAAAGCCTGTCATCTATCGGGCAACGACGCAATGGTTTGCGTCTGTTGAATCCTTCCGCCAAGACATTTTGGATGCGATCGACCAAGTCAAGTTCAACCCATCATGGGGCAAAACGCGCCTGCACAACATGATCCGCGACCGCGGGGATTGGGTGATCTCGCGTCAGCGGGCATGGGGTGTGCCATTGCCGATTTTCTACGCGGAAGACGGGACCCCGATCATTGAAAAAGAAACCATCGATCATGTCGCTGACTTGTTTGGCGAATATGGCTCGATCGTTTGGTCACAACGCGAAGCCAAAGACTTGTTGCCTGAAGGTTATACCAATGAACATTCGCCTCATGGTAAGTTCACGAAAGAAACCGACATCATGGATGTGTGGTTTGACTCAGGTTCCAGCTGGGCTGGCGTGGCCAAGTTACGCCCAGAATTGACTTACCCAACTGATCTGTACTTGGAAGGGTCTGATCAATACCGTGGGTGGTTCAACTCCAGTTTGATCACCAGCGTGGCCAACAACGGCGTGGCCCCTTACAAAGAGATCTTGTCACAAGGCTTTACCTTGGATGGTGAAGGCCGCAAGATGTCCAAGTCATTAGGCAACACCATCGTGCCTGACACGGTTGAAAAACAATTCGGCGCTGAGATCATTCGCTTGTGGGTCGCTTCAGTTGATTCATCCTCAGATATGAAAGTCTCGATGGATAACTTTGCGCATACTTCTGAAACTTATCGTAAGATCCGCAACACCCTGCGGTTCATGTTGGCCAACACCAGCGATTACGATGAAGCGGTAGATGCGGTTTCTTATGCCGAATTAGGTTCTGTGGATCAGTATATGTTGGTGCGGTTGAGCCAAGTCATCAAAACTGTGCGCGAAGCATATGCTGCGTATGACTTTGCCACAGTCGTCAAAACCATTACTCAGTTCTTGACAGTTGATATGTCCGCCTTTTACTTGGATTTTGCCAAAGATGTGGTTTATATCGAAGGCGAAAAGTCCTTGGCGCGGCGGCGCATGCAAACGGTGATGGACAAAGCCTTGGTCGATGTGGTGGAATTACTCACTCCAATTCTTTCCTTTACCGCTGAAGAGATCTGGCCATTGTTGAAGCAAAAACGCGACTTTGCGGCTTTGGCTGATTTCCCAGAAGCAAGTGGTTTTACCAACCAAGATGACTTGTTAGCTGAATGGCCAGCCTTTATGGCCTTCCGCGACCAAGTGCAAAAGGCGCTAGAAGTGGCGCGTGATGCCAAAGTGATCGGCAAATCCTTAGAAGCCCATGTCACGGTTTACGCCGATGATCAACTCAAGCAACTGCTCAGTGGCTTGGATGCTAATTTGGCGCAATTGTTGATCGTTTCTGACTTCACTGTGGCCGACGCCGCTGATGCACCCGCTGATGCCCAAGATGTCGACGGCGTGAAATTAGTCGTGGTCCATGCCCAAGGCGACGTTTGTGATCGCTGCCGGATGACCACCACTGATGTTGGCAGTGATGCGCGTTACCCACATTTTTGTGCGCGTTGTGCCCAGATCGTGGCGGCTAACTTCCCAGAAACTGCTGCTGCAGATTTTCAATTCGAGGCGTAATATGTTAGGACGCGTAAAAAACTACAATGAAGACAAAGGCTTTGGCTTCATTGAAATTCCAGAACAACCTGATGTGTTCGTGCATTTTTCAGCGATCCAAGGTGGTGGTCGGCAAAGCTTGACTCCAGGACAGGAAGTCAAATTCGTGATTGTCGAAGGCGCACGCGGTCCGCAAGCGGCCAACGTCACTGTAGTCGACCCGAAAACTGAAGCTTAGATCAAGGTCAAACGAAGTCATCGTGAAAAACGATGGCTTTTTGTATGGGCGACATCCCAGCATGATTCAGGTGGTAAAGCGCAGTCTGTGTTAAACTTGAAGCAATCCGGTTGTTGCGGGCGTTAAGAAAACGCAAAGATTACCACTGGCGGAACCGTTGTTTTGCCGGCGACGTATAATATTAGTTATGATTTGGGGGTGAACAGCATCGCAGATAATTCGCAGGCCAAAGCCGCGTTAGTTAAAGGTTCTGCTTGGATGACCGCAGGGTCGATCTTCTCGCGCGTGTTAGGCGCGATCTACGTTATTCCTTGGGTGATGTGGATGGGCGTGCATTGGTCCGCCGCCAATGCGTTGTTTGCTCGCGGGTATAATATTTACAGCTTGTTTTTGATCATTTCAACCGCTGGGATCCCCAGTGCCGTATCCAAGCAAGTGGCGCATTATTTAGCCGCTGATCAATATGGCTCAGCCAAAAAATTATTTCATCGCAGCATTATCTTGATGATCGCCTTAGGGGTCATCAGTGCCGGGGCGTTATGGGCCTTGACGCCGATTTTAGCCATGCAAAATGGCCAGGTCGATCCGCGAATGATCCCAGTGCTGCACGCGTTAGTTTGGCCGTTGTTATTGATCCCACCGATGAGTATTTTGCGGGGGTATTTTCAAGGCTTTTCGCAAATGGCGCCAAGTGCCATTTCCCAATTGTTGGAACAGTTGGCCCGCGTGGTGTACATGCTGGGCTCGACATATTTGATCATGCGCGTTGGCTCAGGGGACTATATTCAAGCAGTGGCGCATTCGACTTTCGGCGCGTTTGTCGGCGCGGCGATCGCGTTGATCTTTTTAGTTGGGGTGTATACTCGCCAGCATCGAGAATTTGATCTGGTGGCGACTGATGTGCCAGCTCCGACTAAAACCTTGTTAGGCGAAGTCTTGAAGCAATCGGTGCCGTTTATCATTTTGGATGCCGGCACGGTGTTGTATCAATTCTTTGATCAATACAGTTTCCCAGAATTTCTGAGCTACTTCTACCATGTCTCCAATGATCAAATCAATTTCTTGTATGGCTTGTTTGCCTTTAACACCAACAAACTGGTGATGATCGTGGTATCGTTGGCATCGGCTTTGGCCGTCACGGCGATCCCGCTGTTGGCTGGCGCGTTTACCAAAGGCGATAAGCATGGCGTAGCCACGCAGATCGAAAATATTTTGCGCTTGTTCTTTTTGGTGATGTGGCCCAGTGCATTAGGCATGTCGGCAGTGGCACGGCCGCTTTATGCGCTGTTTTATTCAGACGACCGCTTAGGCGTGCATATGTTGCAATTCAACGCCTATGTGGCCATTGCCATGGGATTGTTCACCGTGTTAGCAGCGGTGATGCAAGGTTTGTATCAAAATCGTCAAGCAATCGTGTATTTTTTCATCGGCTTTGCCGTGAAGATCGTCTTGCAGTGGCCGTTGGTGTATTGGCTACAAGGCTTTGCGCCACTGGTGGCCACTGGTGTTGGGATGATGGTGTCGGTCGTGTTGATGTTGCGGGCATTGGATCAACGTTATGACTTGGATTGGTCACTGCTAGGGACGCATATTTCACAACTTTTAGGTTGCGCGTTGGCGATGTTTGCCATTGCCACAGCAGTAGTTGCAGGCTGTGATTGGTGGTTAGGCGGCGTGCGTAAGCTGACGGCCATTCCGATTTTGCTAGTCGGTGCAGGCGGCGGCGCGGTGGTATATGTGTATTTGGTATTGAAGTTTCGTTTGGCAGATGACTTGCTCGGCGGACGGATCGCCGGCATGCGCCACAAATTACACATCAAATAACGACAATGAGCGGTCAGCAATGGCCGTTTTTTTCTTGCATAAATATTGAAAAAAATGTATGCTAGAGCAACATTGAAAAAATGAGGTCGCAAAATGAAAAAGCTATTTGGGGTATTATTTGTATTGTGCATGTTGGTTGCCGGCATGGGGTCGCAAACGACACATGCGGCCACTGATGATTCATTGGCCCGGATCCAAAAAAAAGGCACTTTGGTGATGGGCAACTCGCCGAATTACCCACCTTATGAATTTCAGATCAACAAGCATGGCAAAAGCGAGATCGTGGGGATGGATATTGCGATCGGCAAGCAGATCGCCAAAGATCTCGGCGTTAAATTGGTCGTGAAGAAAATGTCCTTTGATTCCATGTTAGTGGCCTTGGAAACTGGCAAAGTCGATATGATCTTATCTGGCTTTTCCCCAACTGCCGCCCGCAAGAAGCATGTGGATTTCACCGATGCTTATTATGTGTCCAAACAAGACATCATCATCAACCAAACGGACAAAGGGTTATACAAAAACAAGAATTCCTTTAGCGGCAAGAAAGTTGGTGCCGTGGTTGGAACGATTCCTTATGATCTGGTCAAAGAACAGATGCCTGGCGCCAAACTCGTGGGCATGGAAAATGCTGCCGATTTGGTGTTGGCGTTAAAAGCCCATAAAATCGATGGGTTGGTCAAAGATTCTGCGTCAGCGATGGCATATGCCACTTCTGATCCTGGCTTAGCCGCGATCGATGGTAAATTTTCCGTGTCTGGTGAAGAAGCCGGCAACGCCATCGCTTTGCCTAAAGGTGAAACCAGCTTAACCTTGGCGATCAATCAGTCCATTAAAAAGATCCAACAAAAAGACCTGATCAACAAAGTTTACTTACCCCAAGCCGGGAAGTTGATGAACACCAATACCGCTAACACGTCGATGTGGCATTATTGGTCATATTTTGCCAAAGGCGTTGGCTACACTGTGGGCATTTCCTTGGTGGCAGTGATCATTGGCGTGTTATTGGGGGCCGTGTTGGCTTTGATCCGCATCGGGCATACCAAGGTCTGGCATGCATTAGCGACTGCATATGTGGAATTTGTTCGCGGCACGCCTTTGATGGTGCAAGTGATGTTCATTTACTTTGGTATCGGCATGTTTTACGACATTTCTGCCGTAGTTGCTGGGACATTAGCGGTGGGGTTAAACTCGGCGGCTTATGTGTCAGAAGTGTTCCGCTCAGGCATTGAATCTGTGCCAGTGGGACAAAAAGAAGCTGCCCGGTCATTAGGCTTGTCTGATAAGCAAACCATGCAAAGTGTGATCTTCCCGCAAGCGATCGTGACGATTTGGCCGGCATTAGGCAATGAATTTATTTCCTTGATCAAAGAAACCTCGATCGTGTCGATCATTGGCGTAGCAGATCTGATCTATCAATTGCGCATCGTGCAAGCAGATACTTATAAAGGCGTGTTGCCGATCGTGGTGGCCATGGTGTTGTACTTCATTTTGACCTTCGGGTTGTCACGAGTACTGCAGCATTTTGAACACAAACTCAATCATACCAACTGATCAAAAGAATCTGAGCGAGCCATCATTGCAAGCCAAGACAATTACCGCGCTTGATGAGCCGTCAAGCAACGCATTTGCGCAAAAGCGTCCTGTCAAGTCAATCACAAAGTTTGCGATTGATTCGGCAGGACGCTTTTTTGCTATGCGAACACTGCTTGATCGCTCAGCAACATTGATTTAATGCGTATCTTCGATTTGGCCAGTGTGGGTGCGAGCAACTTGCATGTCGCTGGTTGGAATATACCCGAGGCGCTTGATCTGTGCGGTGTCGGTTTGCACTTGGTGAATGAAACGCGCCACTGCAGCGTTTGGCGCACCGTTGGTATAAAGGTGTTCATACGCCCAAAGCGGCCATTTGTTGGTGATCACATTGGCATCAGTGGGATTGACCCCATCAAGTAGCAACGGGCGTACGCCAGCTTGCAACGCCGAAAACGCCACATACCCGATCGCCCCTGGGGTATCGGCCACTTGTTTGACCATCGCTTGTGACGAATTTAGCACCTGGCCTTTAAGCCCTTGGACGCTGTGCAACGCCAACGTTTCAAAAGCGGTGCGCGTTCCAGAGCCGGCTTCGCGCATGAACACTTTGATCGGCAAGGTTTTGCCGCCAAGTTGTTGCCAGTTGGTGAGCTGCCCTGAAAAAATCGCCTCTAATTGCGCGGTGGTGAGGTTGCTGACACCGACGTCAGGATCCACGATCGGCGCAATGCCCACCACGGCGATTTGATGATCGACGAGTTTGGCTGCTGGCGTGTCGGAATTTTCTGCAAACATATCAGCTGCGCCGATGCTGACTTTGTTGGTGGCCACTGCGTTTAAGCCAGTGGCGCTACCACCACCAGTGAGGGTGATGGGTTGATGTTGTTGCTTGGCGGCAGCGGTTAATAGCGGCTGCATGGCAGTGGAGCCGGCGATGGTGAGCCGGTGGTCATTTTGGGCAGTGGCTTGTTGCATGCCGCAACCACTTAACGTGAAGGCAAGCAAGCCATACAAAAGCCAAGTCAATTTTTTCATGTTTTTTCCTCCTGCTTTTAGCATAATTGGTGAATGTAAAGACCTGTCCGCTTTGATGTATCGAAGCGGTAAGGTTGGTAATTGTTTAGTAAATCGGCGTATACTAAAAGTACTTTCAGAAAAGTGGAGGCTGACCTGGTGCAAAATTACGTGCAAGACCCTAAAGTGCAAAAAAATCGCTGGTGGATCATCACTGCTGTGGGGATGTTCACGATCATGTCCACATTGGATGCGTCGATCGTCAATATTGCCTTGCCAGTGATGTCAAAAGACTTACACGTGCCGATGAATCAAGCCGAGTGGGTCGTGTCGATTTATTTGATTGTGATTTGTGCCTTGTTATTGTTGATGGGCAAACTTGGCGATTCATTCGGCAAGATCCGAGTCTTTCGTTTAGGCACGGTGTTGTTTACTTTCGGCAGTTTATTGGCGGGGTTCAATCACAGTTTTGGCTTGTTGTTATTTGCCCGGGTGATGCAAGCGCTCGGCGCATCGATGACCATGGCCAATAACAACGGCATCATTACTGAAGTATTTCCTGCCAACGAACGCGGCAAAGCGTTAGGTTTGATCGGTTCATTTGTCGCCGTTGGTTCGATTGCTGGACCTGGCATTGGCGGGTTGATCTTAGGGGCACTGCCTTGGGGGTACATTTTCTGGATCAATATTCCCATTGGGATCATCACCATGCTTGTGGGGCATTTCGTGTTGCCAAAAGACTTGCAAATCACGCACCAGCCGATCGATTGGGGCGGCTTTGGCGCGTATGTGTTGGCCATCGTGCCATTTTTCTTGGCGGTATCGTTAGGTCAAGAAGTCGGCTTTGGTCAACCTTTGATCTTGGCATTATTTGCCTTTGCTTTAGTTGCGTTCATGGGGTTTGTGATGCTTGAACACCGCCATCACCTGCCTTTGGTATCGTTTAAGCTGTTTGCCAATCATGAATTTACCGTGTCGCTGTTGACTGGTTTTTTGATTTTTGTGACCAACTTCTTTTCCAATGTGATCACGCCGTTTTATTTGGAAAATGCACGCGGATTTTCGGCGACCCATGCTGGGTATTTGATGATGGTGTTTCCCATTGTGCAAGTGATCATCGCGCCGCTTTCGGGGTCGTTGTCCGATAAGATTGGCCCGTATTTCTTGACCTTAGTGGGCTTAGGCGCGATTTTGGCGGCACAAGTCGGCTATGCACTGTGGCATTTGGCCACGCCGATGTGGGCGATCATCGCGATCATTGCCGTCAACGGGTTTGGCAACGGGGTGTTTCAATCGCCAAACAACACCATTATCATGTCCGCAGTGGCGTCTAAGGATCTGGGGATCGCCGGTGGGCTAAACGCGTTAGCGCGTAACTTAGGAATGGTCGTGGGGATCTCAGCGGCGACGACCACGTTATTTGCCGCAATGAGCCACACTGTGGGTAAGCATATGTCCGCATATCCGACTGGTCACAACCAATTGTTCATCAATGGGATGCAAGTGGCTTTTGCCGTGGCGATCGGCTTATGTGTGATCGCTTTTGGATTGACGGCTTATCGCATGTGGCAAAACCGCCAACAAACCGCTTAACGGTGGTTTGTTTTTTTGTGCGTAAAACGACACCATATGTCGCAAGCTTTTAGGCTGACGACACATGACGTCGCTGGATCGACTTGGTGAAATTCTCAAGCCACGACCCCATATTATCCCGCATAATATAAATGTGAGCTAATGTACCCGGGGGGAGTATGATGCGGTGATGAAAGATTTGATTCAGGTGATGTCGTCTGTTGATGCGACCCAAGCCATTTATCAATTTTGGCGGGGTTGGGGTCGTGGCAAAACGCCTGCCGAACGTTACCAGCAGATCTTAGATTATGTTGCAGAACAACCGATGTTCGAAGAAGTGGTGTGGGCTAGCGTGGCCATGGAAGACTGGCATTCCGGCTTACGGTCATTTATCTTGCATCAAGCCGATCACCAAGCAGTACTTGACTGCATTGCGCCAATGATCGATGGCCTCCGCCAACCGCAAGTGCCGCTGCCGTTTCAAGGCACCTTAAAAGCGCCAAGGTTAGTGATCTTA
Source organism: Lacticaseibacillus salsurae (assembly GCF_045862175.1). Taxonomy (NCBI): domain Bacteria; kingdom Bacillati; phylum Bacillota; class Bacilli; order Lactobacillales; family Lactobacillaceae; genus Lacticaseibacillus; species Lacticaseibacillus salsurae. The sequence continues at coordinate 86,160 of NZ_BAAFZI010000004.1, forward strand.
GCCAGCAATCCGCAAAATGATCGGGGCTTATTGACGCTACCTGCTCGTGAGGCTTTTGATCATCAAGTGATGAATCTCAAAAATATCAGCGGCACTTGGCCGATCCCAGGGACTTTTTTACCCGATCAGCTCAGCAGCAAAGGCACGTTTGTCCATGATAACTATATCCAAGATCCGGATGCATTGATCTCAGCTGACGATCTGGGTAATGACCATCAATTTGGGATTCGAGAGGTCGTGCGCATCTCTTGGTTTCCTTACCGTTCCGCAAAATTTGCCAGTTCGCCATTTCGTCAGTTTAATACCAGTTATCCTGAGCATTGGCTGGCTTCTCAAAAGCTGATGTTGACTTGGGTGGCGGCATATTTGCGGCGCGTGAGTCAATGGCCCACCGAAAAACAACCCATGTTCATTACACGTCAAGATACGAATTGGCGCCGAGCGATCCACACTGCCATTGAGCGCTCAGATTATCAAGCCAAAACTGAAATGCTGGATGTTTTTGATCGCCGGTTGTTTTATTACGCTGGTAGCAGTGTGCATTTAACGCGCAACAATGTGATCCCTGCCGAAACTGTGGCAGAATTGCACCGCTTTAGAGAAGCACGTGTACGCCAAGGCAAAGCCGACTTCATTAACGCGTTAAATGAGATATTTGCTCAGCCGTAAAATAAATGCGCTATACTGAAGGTCTAAGGAGTATTCACCATGGCAAATATTCAAGCCCAATCCCGCTTATTAAGCATCCTCAATCTGCTTTTTACTGGCGCCACCGTCACGGCACAATCGCTTGCTGATCGATTCGGCGTGACGGTCCGCACCGCCCAACGCGACTTGGATCAATTACAAGCACTCGGCGCACATGGCCAGCCTTTGTTGCAGCGCTTGCCGACGCGGCCGGCAGGGTATCGGATCGTGTTGAATGCGCAAGTACAACCCGGTGTGGTGTTGATGCTAGAAAAAATGATCCTCCAGTCGCGAATTTTGACCGTAGCGGAAATGCAAACCAGTTTTAATGCGTTGCAGCGGTTAACTGATAATGCTGCGATCACGTCGATCCAACAAGCGGTTGCCGAAGAAGTCGCCAACTATGAACCCATCACCATGGTCCAAACTCGGGCACGCTTGATCTGGCAGCTGCAAAAAGCCATCGAACAAAAGCGCTACTTGGCGTTAACTTATGTTGATCGGGAAGCCGGCGAATGGCAAGCCCCAGAAACGCTAACAGTGGTGCCGTTGGCGATCAGTTTTACAGGGCAATACTTTTTGCTCAGTGTTAATGTGGAAGCCACTTCAACCATTCGTGATCTGCATTTGGATTGGATCAGTGATTTTCAAGCGTTGACGCCGACTGAAATCGCGCAACCGGATCCTGAAGTCGGGGCGCATCGCCGCTTTCAAGCGGCTGGTTATCGCGGCAAAACCATCAAGATCCAGTTTGAATATTATGGGTTATTGGAATATGTCTTCGATCGCTATCCCACCGCGCATGTCTTGCGTTATTTACCAAACAAAGACAACGCTTGGCCGTTTCGTGTGGCATTAGTCGAAATGGACGCCGAATATTCTGCTGGCGTGCGGATGTGGTTGATTGCCCAAAGCTTGGTCTTGCGGGTGATCGCCCCGCAAAACGTGGTCGATGACGTCAAAGCCCATTTGCACTTGGCATTATCGCGTTATGACGACGCGTAACCAAACGCCGTGCCACCACGATTGACAACCATCGTGGCGGCACGGCGTTTGTGCGCTTAAACCAAGGCTGTTGGCGATACATCGATCGTCTGCAGATCCTGAGTGATCGCATAAAAATAGGCACTGATTCAACGTTTGGTTGAAAAAGTGCCTACTAACCCAATTTAGGTGCCTTAAAATTCGTTTGTGAAGTGTGATCCTCGAGTGATTCAAGGTCACACGTTGCCATGCCCGTGGGCACTCGAACAGCCACAGCACAAAACTCACTGTGGGTAAAACGGTGGCGCAGGTGGATCCCGATTTTTGCACAATCCGACGCGTCGTGATGAGGCTGTTGCGACGAAGATCAGGGAGCCATCGGACGAAACTGGGCGACAGTTGTCTCGATGATCCACTGATCAGTCGTGAAACGCTCAAACACGGCGGGCCGCTTCTGTGACTCACTTTTGTCGAAGTGATAGTTGACCATTTTCTTCGGTACGCCAACGCTCTTCTGCCCACGGGAATGCCCATCGCCACGCTTCGCCATCATGGGGATGTTTGCTGCCACAAAGCGCAGACGATGTACCTAACCGCGCGGCTTTGCTTAGTGCTTTTTACCAACAAAAGCAAGTTCTTGGCACTTACTTTTAGTTGGTGAATGAAGCATAACACCTTTGATCTAAAAGTGCAAGCGCTTTTTTAAAATGAAAGAAAAAATCGCCTGAAACCAGTCGGCTAGGCGATTTTGACGGTTACATGTTGCCTTTGGTGTAGTCCAACAAGTGATTTTTGAGTTCGGTTTCCATGTTGGCCAGTTCTTGTTCGGCGGCTTGGCGCTTGCTGCGACCTTCTTGTTGGATCTGTAAGGTTTGCTGCAAGGTTTCCACCAAGTCGTTTTGCGTTTGGGTCAAGGTTTCGATATCCACCACGCCGCGTTCGTTTTCTTTGGCAGTTTCGATGGCCGAAGTCTTGAGCATCGCGGCATTTTTCTTCAACAGATCGTTAGTGGTTTCGGAAACTTGACGTTGCGCGGTGACAGCATCTTTTTGCCGCAACAAGGTCAAGGCGATCGCCACTTGATTTTTCCATAATGGAATGGCAGTGTTGATCGACGCTTGGATCTTTTCCGCCAATGCTTGGTTGGTATTTTGGATCAAGCGGATCTGTGGGGCTTGTTGCAAGGTGATCTGCCGGGCTAATTCCAGATCATACGCACGCTTTTCCAATCGCGTTTGAAATTGCTTGAGGTCGTTGACTTCTTGCACTTGCATTTGATCGCCGGATGCTTGGGCTTTGGCCATGGCTTCTGGAATGGTCGTGGCGTCAAGTTCTTGCAGTTTCATTTTGGCCGCGGCGATGTAGATGTTCAAGGCGTCAAAATAGGCTTTGTTTTGGCTGTAGAGTTCATCCAACATTTTGTTGTCAGTGAGCAGACCTTGTTGTTCTTTTTCTAAGCGTGAAGCGATCGAGTCGATTTGCGCGCCAATTTTTTGATATTTAGCGGTGATCTCGAAAATCGAGCGGCGCACTTTGCCAAACAGCTTTTTGAACACATTATTGTCTTCTGCACGCAATTCATCTGGATTGGCTTCATTCAACCGCGCCATTAAACTGGTCAACGCATCACCAACGGCACCAGTGTCTTGCGACTGAACTTTGTTGAGCATGGTTTGGGAGAATTGCCCAAGTTGCTTTTGCGCACTGGCACCATAGCTCATCACGGCATCAGTTGACTTCACGTCGATTTGATCGGCCAATTGTTTGGCTTGTGCTTCTTGTTCAGGCGTCAAACCAGACGCAACCGCGGTGGGTTGGGCGGCAGGTTGCGCCGTTGGGGCAGGCGTTTGCCCAAAAGGATTGGCCAGCAAGTCATTGACTAAATTGGCGTCAGTTTTTTGTTCTTCTGTCATTAGGCATGCTCCTTGATTTTTTCACCAGCAAGATCAACGCGGGTGTTGGGATTTTGAGTTGATTCAGGAATCTGTTTTTTGGCCAAGTTGATGTCTGCTTCTAAGGCGTCAATGTCGGTTTCAACAAAATGCGCATAGTCATCGCGGATCGCATTGGCCAAGTCCGCAGTGGTGTTGGCCGCAGTGGTCAACACTTCATAAGTGTCTTCAGTTTTGACTTCGTGGTGGCTGATGGCTTCATATTTTTCGGCAATGCGGACTAAATTCGGCAGTTGCTCGTAGATGAAATGCCCAGCCGCCCCCATTGCCGTGGGGTTGTTGACGATGGCTTTAAAGTACGCGTGCAAAACTGAAACAATGTCCGTGTTAATGGCGATACTTTTGAGTTTAGGGACGCGGGCAATGATCTCTTCAAATTCTTGGACCTGATCAGAAACTTGATCCATTGTGTCACGAAAGACTTTGATCTCGCTATCATCTAAGCCGGATTCTTGATAATGCGCTGCCATGCTGGCACTTAAAGGTTTAACAGCACTAGGGGTCACAGGCCGTGGCCGAGAAAGTTCGCCGATCAGTCGTGCGGCGCCAAACACGACGCCGACAAAAATTGCAATGCCGATATGCCCACTTAATAAGCCAAGCGCGACACCGCCTGCAAGCCATACCAGCACCCGCCAACTGCGGATCCGTTTTTGCGTTTTTTTCACCTGGTTCACTTCCTAACTCTTTATGTCCTCATTTTAGCATAAACCAAGAGATTCAATATCAGACTTCGGGTTGAGTTTCATCAAGTTTTCGTTAAGTCCTTTGCAGGATGGCAGCACAACGGTATAGTTGATACAGTAAATGTATTTAAGGAGGACCAATGATGACCCCTGAGGCGTTGTTGTCAGAAACGATTTTGTACCAAGGCAAAGTCGTGACTTTAGCCAAACAAACAGTTCGCTTAGCTGATGGTCAAACTGCTGATCGCGAAGTCGTGCATACTACCGGCTCCGCGGCAATATTGGCCCTCAATGGTGATCAGGCATTGTTTGTCAGCCAATGGCGAGCGCCTTTAAAACAAGCCACGATCGAACTGCCAGCAGGCCGCATCGAAGTGGGAGAAGCGCCTTTGGTGACCGCTGCGCGTGAGCTTAATGAAGAAGCGGGACTCAAAGCCAACAAATTGACTCCACTGACGCAATTTTATCAAGCAGCCGGTTTTTCGGATGCGTTGTGTCATGTGTTTTTAGCTGAAGATCTCACCTCAGTAGTAGCCAAACGCCCTCAAGACGTCGGCAAATTTGTCGATGCACAGTGGTTGACGTTGCGTGAGGCGCAAGCTTTGTTAGCTCAAGGGGTGATCTGCGATGCCAAAACGGTGTTGGGGTTGGCACTATGGGCAAATATGAAAGGATCAGCTAATGGATGAAGAACCCAAAACCCGCAAAGCGTATCGTGAGGCGCAAAAGCATTCGCAAAGCCAAGCGTCGCAGCGCGATAAAAAGCGGGTACAAGTTGAACGCGATTATGCGCGGCAACAGCGCCAACAAAAACGCAGTAAGATCCAACCCAATGGTCAATTCGATGAGGTGACTTACAAGCGCGTCACCGGCTTGAAGAAAAAGCTCAACTGGGCGATCGGCATCGTGGTGGTGTTGCTGGTGATCGTGTTTTTGGTGTTGGCGTTTGTTTGATTGCGACTTACTTAAATAAAGTGTATACTGGACACAGACATTTTTTGAAAAGAGGACAACTCATGACGATCGGCGTGATCTGCGCAATGGAAGAAGAATTGCGCGCTTTATTAGGGAAACTAGAAGGCAAAACAGAAATTTCTGTGGCCAACCAACATTATTTCCAAGGCACCATTGAAGGCATTTCGGTGGTGTTAGTTGAATCTGGCATCGGTAAAGTGCAAATGGGCATGACCACCGCGATCATGTTGGAAAAATTCGCCCCTGATGTGGTGATCAATACCGGCTCAGCTGGTGGGATCGGCCAAGGCTTACAAGTTGGCGATGTCGTGTTATCAACAGCCGTGGCATATCACGACGCAGACGCCACCGCTTTTGGGTATGCAATGGGGCAACTGCCTCAACAGCCACAAACGTTCACTGCTGCTGCCAAGCTGGTCGCAGACATTGCCAAAGCTGCGCAGTCAGTGGGTTTGACCACCAAAACTGGCTTGATCGTGTCTGGGGATCAATTCATTGCCTCAGATGACGCGAAAAAACGCATTTTAAGCATTTATCCCCAAGCACTGGCTGCGGAAATGGAAGGCGCTGCGATCGGCCAAGTGGCCACGCAATTCAACACCCCATTTGTGGTGATCCGCGCCATGAGCGACACCGCAGACGGCAATGCTGGCCAAAGCTTTGATGACTTTATCATCGACGCTGGCAAGCGCTCTGCCGCCATGTTATTGGCCTATATTCATCAATTAAAGGAAGCTTGATCATGCAACATATTTATCTTGATAATGCCGCGACCACGCCTATGGCGCCACAAGTGGTTGAGGCCATGACCGACCAAATGCAACATGACTTTGGCAATGCCAGCTCCAGTCACTGGTTTGGCCGCACGGCGCATACCCAACTAGATGCGGCGCGCAAAACGATTGCCCAGTCCATCAACGCCGCCCCTGATGACATTATTTTCACCAGCGGCGCTACTGAAGCCAACAACACCGTCATCAAAACCGTGGCGCAGGCAATGGCTTCAAAAGGCAAGCACATCATTACTACTGCCATTGAACATCCTAGTGTCTTGGAATCAATGAAGGCTTTAGAGCGAGCAGGTTTCAACGTGACGTATTTGCCAGTGTCTGCAGCTGGTGAGTTGGATCTGGCAGATTTTGATGCAGCGTTAGATGACCAAACGATTTTGGTATCGATCATGATGGGCAATAACGAAGTCGGTTCGCGGTTGCCGATCCAAGCGATCGGTGAGCGGTTAGCAGATCATCAAGCGTTGTTTCATACTGACGCCACGCAAACTTATGGCTTGTATGATATCGATGTCGACGCTTTGCATGTGGACTTTTTATCAACTTCGGCGCATAAGATCAATGGTCCTAAAGGCGTTGGGTTCTTATATCGGCGGCCAGGGTACAAATTGTTCCCGTTCATGAATGGTGGGGAACAAGAAAAAAAGCGCCGTGCGGGCACAGAAAATGTGGCTGGCATCGTGGGTTTTGCCAAGGCAGTGTCGTTATTGACGCCTGAAGTCAAAGCCAAACACCAAGCGGATTTTTACGCGTTCAAGCAACAATTGTTGAAGCAACTGGATGATGCAGGCGTCGCTTATGCCGTCAATGGGAGCTTGAAGCCAGATAACCCCAACCATGTCTTGAATTTGTGGTTAAAAGGCTTGTCGACATACGCCTTGCAAACGAACTTGGATCTGGCTGGGTTTGCGATTTCCGGCGGGTCTGCATGTACAGCGGGGAGTTTAGAGCCGTCTCATGTGTTGATCGCGATGTTTGGCAAAGATTCACCGCGGATCAGCGAGTCCATTCGCGTTAGCTTTGGGACTTATACCACTGCTGAAGAAGTGCAAGCATTTGGCACGGCCTTGATCAAAATCGCCAAGCGTTTGCATGCGCGCGCCAACCGGTAACATGAAAGCACCTGATCGCCGAAGCGGCGATCAGGTGCTTTTTTCACTGGGCGCCAGATTTTTGCTCGACGCCACCAGTAACCGCTTTTCGTGGTAAAATGGACTTAAAGATTTGAAGGAGGATAATTATGGCATTAGCAACCACCAGTGCACCTCTTGGCAGTCCCACAACTTATGCAGTTGATCCAGCAGTGAAGCGTTACACGTTGATGGATCTGGGTTTTACCAAAACCAAAAACGGCAATTTCCAATTGGAGCGCTCTTTGGATCCCAACTCACCATTTACCGCAGCAAATAAACTGCGCATCACGTTTAAAGCTGATCTGAGTGCGTTTCAAATGGGTGTGACCACCGGCAACGGGTTAAAAGCGCTCGACATTTTTAAATCAGACAAAACCGCTGAGAATGTCGAACAGTTCAACTACATCATTGCAGAATTGATCGACCGTCAAGTGATCAAACCTGTTTAACTTCAAAAACGTCAAAGGGCCATGTGCCTTTTGACGTTTTTTGGTGGCGCGATCAAAATGCGAAACGCAACAATAACAAGCCGAATACCAACAGCGGCAATCCCACAGCGATACCGGTTTGTTTGGTGGCGTCAGCTTTTAACATGGATAACCAGCGCCCAGACATAAATTGGGCGCCTAACACCAATAAGCACACACCCATTAAGGCTAAGAAAACTTGCATGTGATCACCTCAAGGCTTCAGTATACGCCAAAATGCGGCTGGAAATCGGCTTACTTTTGGCAAGCGATTATGCTATACTTGACGTTACTGGAATCTTGACCTTCAAATCAATGCTTTCAGCAATCTGATGAAATGATGGTGAATCATATGGACAACAGCAATACCCGCGTTGTCGTTGGGATGTCAGGCGGCGTGGACTCCAGCGTGACCGCCTTGCTCCTGAAGCAACAAGGCTATGACGTGGTGGGCGTTTTCATGAAAAACTGGGACGACACTGACGAATATGGCGTATGTACGGCAACGGAAGACTACGAAGATGTGGCCAAAGTGGCCGCTGAGATCGGCATTCCTTATTACTCGATCAACTTCGAAAAGGAATATTGGGATCGCGTCTTCCAATACTTTTTAACCGAGTATAAAGCTGGCCGCACGCCAAACCCTGACGTGATGTGCAACAAGGAAGTCAAGTTCGCAGCGTTTTTGGATTATGCAGAAGAACTTGACGCCGACTATATCGCCATGGGTCATTACGCCCAAACGACCACTGACGAAAACGGGATCGTACACATGTTGCGCGGCGCCGATGGCAACAAGGATCAAACTTACTTTTTGAGCCAGCTTTCCCAAGCCCAACTCAAAAAAGCCATGTTTCCGATCGGCCATTTGCAAAAGCCTGAAGTCCGTGCGATCGCCGCAGAATACGGCTTAGCCACAGCGGCTAAAAAGGATTCCACTGGGATCTGCTTTATCGGCGAGCGTAACTTCAAGCAGTTCTTATCCACTTACTTACCAGCACAACCTGGTAAGATGATGACTTACGAAGGCGAAGTCAAAGGCCAACACGACGGTTTGATGTATTACACCATTGGCCAACGCGGCGGTCTTGGTATCGGCGGCAACTCTGAGAACTCCGAGCCTTGGTTTGTGGTCGGCAAAGACTTAAGCAAAAACATTTTGTATGTGGGTCAAGGTTTTAACAACCCGCATTTGATGGCGACGAGTTTAGATGCTTCTGGCATGAGCTTCTTCACCGGCTTTGCCCCAGCGCAAGATTTCCATTGCACGGCCAAGTTCCGTTATCGCCAAGCTGATGTTGGCGTGACGGTGCACTTAGACGGCGACAACGCGCATATCGAGTTTGACGAGCCAGTGCGTGCCATCACCCCAGGTCAAGCAGTGGTGTTATACAATGGCGAAGAGTGCTACGGTGGCGGTACCATCGACGTGGCTTACGCCAATGAGCAAGTCTTACAATACGTTTGACCTTGAAGCAACCAAGTGGTCACTTGGTTGCTTTTTTGCGTCGAAATTTTGGTATAATCAGCCCAAAGCGTATAGGAGGCTCAAATGGAAAAGTTTTCATGGCAGTTGCGCCTAGGGTTATTTTTTGGATTGGAATTGCTACTTGGCGAAGTGGTGATCGGCTATGGCACCCGCATGTTGCATTTGGCTTACGTGCCACACTTATTTGTTTATAAAGCGCTAGAATTTTGCGTCATCCTCGCGCTTAACTGGTGGCTGATCCATCAAAAGCTGCATGTCATCAATTTAAAATGGTGGACTTGGACGTGGTTGTTCTTGTTATGGATCGGCGTGGGTGTGACCACTGCACACTTTGGTCATAGCAGTCGTATCCCAGCGGGATTAGTCATTGGCTTGGTCGCTGCTTTAACAGAGGAATGCATGTTTCGTGGGGTGATCTTGACACAACTATTGAAGCATTGGCGCAGTCTGTGGGCTGCAATGTTGACGTCTGGATTCTTGTTTGGCGCGTTGCATTTGATCAACTTGACCCATCAAAGCGCTGGGATCACCGCAGTTCAGATCCTTCAAGCAGCGGGGATGGGCGTGATGTTGGCGGCGATGTATTTGCGCAGTGGCAGTTTGTTGGTGCCAATAGCGTTTCATTTTAGCTTAGATTATATTGCTGTGGCGATCCACGGATTAAGCGGGACGCCAACGGGGAACTTTCAGATCTTATTATATGGTTCGCTGATTTGGGTGATGATCTACTTGGCGATTGCCGTCGTCATTGTCTATGGGAGCCGCAAACCGCTGAAATTATTACCCCTTGAAGTGAGTCGCTGAGTGATCGGCGATTTTTTTGATTGGGAGGGAACTTTTTTTGCCTTCAAGCGTACTAATAAGGGTAATCGAGAATTGGAGGGATGGGCATGCAAGATTTGATCAACGCGGCGCAACAAGGCGATCAAGAGGCCTTAGTTGCCTTGTTGCAAGCGCGCAACGAGAAGCTTTACCGCACCGCATACTTATATCTACACCAGCAACAAGATGCCCTAGACGCCGTGCAAGAAACTGCGCTGCAAGCCATGTTAAGCATTCATAAACTGAAACACCCAGAGTATTTTGATACATGGCTGATTCGCGTTGAACTCAATTGCATTTTCAAAATGATCGCCAAACGCAAGCCGACATTGACTGCCTTGGCAGTTGATGAGCCTAGTGTTGCCAGCAACCTTCACTGTGCCAGCCGCAAAACTCCTGCCTTAGCCCATGAAAAAAGCCTTCCTCGACAAATCTGAGGAAGGCTTTTTCAAGTCGGCTTAATGCATCCCTGGGGTCATGCTGGCGCGATAAATGGCTTCAACAGCTTGGGCATCAAGTGGCAAATAGGCTTGATCCAAACCCCCAGCGGCAGCGACTTTGGCCATTTCGGCAAAATGGGTGTCATCGACGATACCGATTTCTGGCAACGTCATGCCAAACCCTAAGCCAAAGATCCAACTCCAAGTGGCATCAATGGCTTCTTGCGCGCGGTTGTGTACATTGCCTAACACGGGCAGATCCCAAACGCGGTGGCCAAAGCGAGCGAAAAGTTTGGCAGTCGATTCATCATGGTCTAACACATATTGCATCCAACGCGGGGTCAAAATCCCTAACCCCACGCCATGAGTGACGTCATAAAAGGCAGATAATTGATGTTCCATCGCGTGACAAGACCAGTGATTTTCAGTGCCGACGCCAACGATTCCTGAGCAAGCATTGGTGGCAGTCCACATTAAGTTGGCCCGAGCATCCAAGGAATCTGGCTTGTTGATTGCCACTGGCGCCCAGCGCGTGACGGTTTGCATCAAGCCTTCGATCATGCCTTTGGCGGCGTCATTTTCCGCGCGGTCAAAATATTGTTCACATAAGTGTGAGAAAATATCCATCGAACCAGCTGCAGTTTGGCGAGCGGGCACGGTGAAGGTCAAGCGTGGGTCCAAAAATGAGACTTTTGGTGGGTTCGGGCAACGCGCACCGACTTTGGCGTTGCGGCTAGGATCAGAGATCACCGCATTGACATTCATTTCACTACCAGTGGCGGCTAAGGTCACAATATCCACCACTGGTAACATGGTTTGTTTTTGGGCGAGTGGGCGATCGACGACTAAGTCCCATGCATCCCCGTCATAATGTGCTGCAGTGGCGATCACTTTAGCCGCGTCGATGACAGAACCGCCACCCACTGCCAACACCACATCGCGATCTTGGGCAAGTTTAACGCCGGCGCGCACCGACGCGATCTTAGGATTAGGCTCAACGCCGGGTAATTCGACAAGATCAAAGCCTTTTAATAAATCGATCACCCGCTGGTACAAGCCAGTTTTTTTGATCGAATGGCCACCGTACACCAACAGCACTTTTTGGCCGAAGTGCGCCAAGGTGTCAGCGAGTTGATCGTCGATATCATCACCAAAGCGAATGTCGGTGGGATTGTAGTAAGTAAAATCTTGCATTGAAAAGGCCTCCAAATTCCTGATTACTTCGATTATACCGCCGGCTGGTTGAAAAGGCGCGCAAAAATCGCGATAATAGAAGCAACAACAAGGAGGGCACGCAGTTGACACGATTATTTTTTGTGCGGCACGGTAAAACGCAATGGAACTTGGAAGGACGCTATCAAGGCGCTAATGGGGATTCCCCGTTATTGCCAGAAAGCTATGAGCAGATCCATCAGCTGGCGGGTTTTCTCAAAGGTACACATTTTGCGCATTGTTACGTCAGCCCATTGCCTCGTGCGCAAGCGACTGCCAAAACCTTGTTACAAGATCTTGATGAAAACATTCCGACCACGACGACTGTGGGGATGCGCGAATTCAACTTGGGGAAAATGGAAGGCATGAAATTTTCCGATGTGGCTAAAAAATACCCCAAAGAACTTCATGCTTTTCGCGCCGCCCCAGGTGAATATGATCCCAGTGCCATTGCCGGCGAAACCTTTCCCGATTTGATCAAGCGGATGCAACCGGTAGTGTTAGACGCAGTCGCCCAAGATATCACTGGTGAAGCAAATCTACTTTTTGTCAGCCATGGGGCGGCGCTTGTGGCGTTGATTCAAAGTTTGCTAGGCACGCCGATCGCTGATATGCGTAAAATGGGTGGTTTGACCAATTCATCGGTCACCATTTTAGAAGCGCATGGGCCAAAGTTGCCGTTTAAGCTGATCAAGTGGAACGATACCGAATACCTCACCAAGAAACTCGATCCCACGGATACGATTTGACGCATAAGTTGAATCGCTTCGCTGACAACCTTCAGGAGACATGATGTTAACAAATTCCAAGCAAAACAATACCCACCCAAAAGCCAAAGGCAAAACCACGCCAAAGCAAAACATGATTGCCCAATTCAATCATGGCGATCATGATGGTGCCATTCATGCAGCAGTTGCTGCCATTGACGAAAACCCCAAGGACTCAAAGCGTTATGCGACTTTGGCCACGATGTTGATCGCCATCAACGCCTATGACGAAGCGACGCAATTATTGATGCAAGCGATCGGGTTGTTTCCTGATGATGGTGAATTGGTGTATAACTTCGGGCTGTTGCAGTTTCGGCAGGAAAACTGGCAATTGGCGATCCAATATTTCCAACAACTGATCGACAAATCAGACAATTTAGGCCAAGATGCCACTTACATGGTGGCTTTGTCGTACCAACATCTGGAACAGCCGCAAAAAGCGTTGGCTTTTGCGCTGACGGCACATGAAGCCGCCCCGCATCGCTTAGATGCTGCGTTGTTAACGGCAGAGCTGTTGTTAGGCATGGGGGCATTTCAACAAGCCGCCGACATGCTTGAACCACAGTTGCGCACCAAAAATGCGCAAGCTTATTTCACTTATGGCATGGCGTTGACTGGCGCAGGGCAAGACGGCAGTAAATATTTGGATGAAGCCAAGCGCTTGGATCCAGATGGCTACGATCAAAAAGCCAACCAAGTGCGTGACATTGCCGGTTACTTATTGCACAAGGAGTCATCTGATGACTGACGAGCCACGATCTGTCACTGGGCGCGTGAAAAGCATTTTTTTCCAAAATCCCACGAGCTTTTTTAAGATCTTGTTGATCACGATCACCAAAACCAATCTGACTTGGTTGGAGCCGGAAATCGTGGTAACAGGATCTTTTGGTGACATCAAAGAAGATGAAACCTATACGTTTGTGGGGAAATTGGTCACCCATCCTAAATATGGCCAACAGTTTGCTGCTGACAATTATCAAGTCGAAAAGCCATCAGGCAAAGCTGGGCTGATCGGCTATTTGAGTTCGGATAAATTTCCTGGTATCGGAAAAAAAACCGCCGAGCGCATCGTTGACGAACTTGGCGTCAATGCCATTGATAAGATCCTAAAAGATCCAAGCGTTTTGGCGCCATTGAAACTCAAAGCCGAGCGCCAAAAAACCTTAGTCGATAACTTGCAAGCCAACTTAGGCATGGAACAAGTGATCATCGGGTTGAATGATTTTGGCTTCACCGCTAATATGGCGGCAAAGATCTATGCGTTGTATGACACTGATGCGCTAGATGTGATCCAAGAAAATCCGTACCGCTTGATCGCCGATGTCGATGGTATCGGCTTTAAACGCGCTGATGCGATTGCTGCTCACATGAATATCGCCCCAAATGCCCCGATCCGCATCCAAGGCGCGGTGATGGAAACGTTGACCAATCAAACTGAAGGCGAAGGGGACACTTATGTCCAATTGCCTGAGTTGTTAGATGCCACTATCGGCATGCTTGAAAGTGCCCGCAATGTCGAGATCACCCCAGACGATGTTGCTGATGCAGTCGTTGCTTTGCGCAAAAGCAATCAGATCATGGCAGAAGACCAGCGCATCTACCCCAAGCGCTTGTATGATGCCGAATTTGAAATCGCCAACCGCTTGAAACAACTGGACCAAGACGTGGAAAAGCCAGCTGACAAAGCGATTCAAAAAGCGCTCAAAGATGTGCAAAAAGCGCAAGGCATTACCTATGATGACACCCAACGCCATGCCATCATCACCGCGATGCAAGCGGGTATTTTTGCGTTAACCGGTGGCCCTGGGACGGGTAAAACCACTGTGGTCAACGGTATCGTGCGCACTTATGCTGAGATCAACGAGTTGTCATTGGACGTCAATACTTATAAAGATGAGCCTTTCCCGATCATGTTAGCCGCCCCCACTGGCCGTGCTGCCAAACGCATGACGGAAACCACCGGCTTGCCGGCTAGTACGATCCACCGTTTGTTAGGGTTGACGATTGATTCGGATGAATATGAACCCAAAGAACTGCCAGATGGGCTGTTGATCGTTGATGAAATGTCAATGGTGGACACTTATTTGTTCAAAACCTTGTTGATGTCGCTGCATCCTGGCATTCGTTTGATCTTAGTTGGCGATAAAGACCAATTACCTAGTGTCGGGCCAGGGCAAGTATTCGCTGATCTTCTGCGGGCACATTGTTTGCCCGCCCAAGAGTTGACTCATATCCACCGGCAAGATTCGCAATCGTCGATCATTGACTTGGCGCATGCCATCAATACTGGTCACTTGCCAGCAGATTGGCAACAGCCCAAACCTGATCGCAGCTTTATCTTGTGCCCGCCTAACCAATTAGCAGCGGTAGTGGGCCAAGTGGTGGCCAAAGCGGCGCAAAAGTTCGCTCTTAATGATATGCAAGTGTTAGCGCCAATGTATCGCGGCGCTGGTGGGATCGATCAGCTCAATTCCTTGTTGCAAAATATTCTCAATCCCAAAAAATCAGACCGCTCTAAAGAAGTGACCTTTGGCGATCGGACGTACCGCATCGGCGACAAAATTTTGCAGTTGGTGAATAATCCTGAACAACAAGTGTTCAACGGCGAAATCGGGCGTGTGATCGGCATTACCCCAGCTAAAGAAGCAGATTCCAAAACCGATGAATTGATCATTGATTTTGATACCACTGAGATCACCTATACCCGCAGTGATTTTGCTAAATTTACCTTGGCTTATGCGACGTCGATCCATAAAGCCCAAGGTAGTGAGTTTGATTTGGTGATCTTACCGCTGACTTTGGCATCTCGGCGGATGTTGCGGCGAAATTTGTTGTACACCGCCGTGACGCGCGCCAGCCGGTCATTGGTGTTGATGGGCGATCCGCGGGCGTTTGAACTGGCGGTGCAAGCTGTTGCCGATAATCGCAAAACCAGTTTGGTGGCGCGCTTGCAAAGCGTCATGACACCGATTGACACAAGCGATGTGCTATCGGACAATAAGAAAAGCGATGAAGCACCACAAGAATTTGTGTTGACTGAAGCGTTGATCCAAAGTCAAACCATTGATCCCATGATCGGCATGGCTGGCGTCAAGCCGTTGGACTTTGTTTCAGTTGATGAGGCGCTACCCCACAAGGAGTAAATTTTAGGATGGACGAGAATAATATACGCAAAAATCTCACCATTAAACCGGTGACATTAGACTATTTAGACCAATTCAACGATTTATTGGCTTATGTGTTTCAAGTCACTGCCAAAGAAGTTGAAGAATCTGGTTATGAAGAAGGCGAACTGGAACGTGCCAAGCGTCCAGTGCTGGAAAAATCCGACGTGATCGGTTGGTTTCATGGCGATGAGTTGATCTCGCAGTTGGCCATTTACCCATGCACGGTAAACTTGCACGGCAACTTAGTGAAAATGGGCGGCTTGACTGGTGTTGGCACGTATCCTGAATATGCCGGTCATGGCCTGATGCATGATTTGATCCGCTTGGCTTTGCAACACATGCGTGCGCATCAACAGTGGCTTTCTTATTTATACCCGTATTCGATCCCGTTTTACCGCAAAAAAGGTTGGGAGATCATGTCTGATCATTTGACCTTTGATGTTAAAGACACCCAATTGCCAAAAGCGCAGCCGACGCCAGGGCATGTCGAGCGCTTAGAGATCGATGATCCTGATGTGATCTCAACGTACCAAACCTATGCCAAACACACCCATGGTGCCATGATCCGCAATCAGCTGAATTGGGATGAGTATTGGCGCTGGGAAAACGAGGAAGAGCGCATTGCCGGGGTGTATTATGATGCGCAAGATCAACCCCAAGGATATGTGTTATATTGGATCGCCAATGAAGTGTTTCACATCAAAGAAATGGTTTATAACACCCAGGAAGCGCGCGTGGGCTTGTGGAATTTTGTGTCGGCACATTTTTCCATGGTGGAGCATGTGCGCGGCAATATTTATAAAAACGAACCTTTGCACTTCTTGCTGTCAGATGGCGACATCAAGCAAACCATTCACCCTTACTTCATGGCGCGGATCGTCGACGTTGAAGAATTCTTGAAAGAGTATCCCTTCACCGAACCTGGCAAGCCGATCCACTTTAACGTGTCAGATCCATTAGCAGAGTGGAACAACAAAACCTTTGGCTTGTGGTGGAATGAAAAAGGGGATATCCAAGTGACGCATCGGCCAGTGGGCGAAGCAGTGGATGTGGATATCCAAACGTTGACCACGATGTTGATGAGTTATCGTCGGCCGTCTTACTTGGCCCGAATCGAACGGTTACATGCCTCAAAAGCGGCATTAAAGAACTTGGAAAGCATCATTCCGATGGAGGAACCTTACTTCTCCGATTATTTCTGATATTGACGGATACTGATGAGTGTGGTTTAATGAGATTATTCTAATTAATGAAGGCTTAAATATGACAACTGATCGCGTTCAATTCACATTTTTCTTTTTCAGATAGCGTCCATGCTGGCATGGGCGCGTATTGGCTTGCGTCCATGTCTGAGAAAGTGTTCCTCAGAGATGGTTGATCTGAGGCGAAGCGATCCCACTTTTCCGCACGATCTTGCAAGCTGCAAGGTCGTGTTTTTGTTTGCTTAAAGCTACTGGCAAAATTTTATTGGAGGACAAGTGATGATACATACGTTAGGCCCCAAAACCACCGACAGTTATGATGCGGCGATGCATATTCCCGGGATGGATCACCCACAGATCCAACTGCATCCAAATTTTGATGAGATCATTGCCGCTTTGGCTGATTATGCTGGCGATCAATTCTTATTGCCAGCGGCGTATCAAAGCGCGCGGCCGGATTTTGGGTGGCGCGAGTTGTGTTATGAATATTCCAATCAATTGGCCTTGGAGCTCGTGTTTCACCGGCCGCTGCAAGCCATGGCACTGATCGAAAACCCGCAGTATTCACAAGATGCCGCGATCATCCACCCAGCCACAGAGAATTTGTTACGGCATCAATTAGGCACCGGTGATTATCCCGTGTTATATGCTGGTAGCAAAGCCCAAGCCTATCAAGAATTTCTGGCCCAAGGGTATCGCTATTGCATCACCAGCGCCAATTTATTGCCAGCGATGACGCCGGTGTTGGCGCGGTTTGAACCAGATATGGTGTGGTGTTTGTACAACATTTTGCCAACTGTCTGAAATTAAAGTTAAAAAATAATGGCAAAACGGTTGACGAATCCTCATGAACAGTTTATATTTATCACAACACAAGGAACAAAACGTTGAAGAGGATGTGTCAATAGCGTCGCAGCCAGCGAGTCCCGTTTGGTGCAAGGGGATCTGCAAAAGCTATTTAACCGATCACCTCTGAGTTGTATCGTGATAAGTAGCGGTACTGGGTGGCCACCAATATCTGGCCGGCGTATCGTGATCGTTCTTGGCCGAATCGATCGCTGTACGTGCTAAGTGGTTTTTGGTGACAAAAACCAACTCACGGGTGGTACCGCGCACAAGCGCCCCGTCAGACAACTGTCTGATGGGGCGCTTTTTGTCGACTGCAGCGACGCGCGCACTACCCAGTTGAATAGGTCCGCGTGTTAAAAAATAACAATTGGCATTGCCAATGGAGGCTATCATCATGAGTGAAACCACAAACCAAGAACAAACTGTCGCAAACGACTTGTATCAAGCATTGACCACCAAAAAACCGCTGACGATGGCCGATTATGACGGCAAAGTCACCGATTACGATTCCGCATATCGAGTGCAATGGGCCTTCACCGCGTTGAAAAAAACGCCAGTCGGAGGCTATAAAGTGTCCTTAACGTCAGCAGAGACCCAAAAAATGTTTGACTCTGATTCGCCATTTTACGGCGTTGAAGTGGCTGATTCTTGGGTCAAGTCCGGCGAAACTGTGGCGTTGTCCGAGCTAATGGACCCGCTGTTGGAAGTGGAATTGGTGTTTACCGCCAATGAAGCGTTGACGCCTGAAGACTCAGTTGAAGACCTGCTGAAAAAAACCAGCGTGTCTGGCGCTGTGGAATTGCCGGATTGCCGCTTTGCAGATTGGTTCCCGGCATTGGACAAATACTTAGTGGTTTCAGACTCAGCCGTTGCCGGCAGGGTGGTATATGCACCAGCGTCTCAAGATAGCTTCAGTGTTGACGACTTAGCCAATGTTCATGCCACGCTTTATCAAGACGGCAAAGAATTAGCCCATGGGGCGTCTAGTGAAGTGCTGGGGAACCCGTTGAATTCATTGAAGTGGCTGGTTGAAAAATTGGCCGCTCAAGGGCATGATTTTCCAGCTGGCACGAAGGTCTCCAGTGGGACGTTCTTATTGCCACCACATGCGACTAAAGGGCATTATGAAGCGAAATTCGACAAATATTTTGGTACAGTTACTTTTGATTTAAACTAGTCACCATTCAACTTATGACCAACCATACAATTCAGTCATGTGAATAAAAGCCACCGACACGTGGAAAATGTCGGTGGCTTTTGCGTTAAACTGAGAACCAGAAATTTTGTTTTTCAACATGAAAGCTTAATTCATATGGGCGGCTACCAAGTTCTTCACCGTCCATTTGACCAAATTCTAGTGATGGGGTCTCCAACTCGATGCGCGGGGATTCAAACACATGCACTCGCTTGTATTTGGTGTGGCGGCCTAGCAACAACTGCAAGCACAAGAATAAGAAATACGGGGTATTGAGGTGTTCGACCACGATCAGATCCAACTTGCCGTCGCGCGGGTCAGCACCAGGCAAGATACGGACGCCGCCGCCAAAGTAAGGGTGATTGGTGGTAGTGACTAAGAAGGCTTGTTGGATATAGGTGCGTTTGCCATCGACATAGATCGCCACTGGAAAAGGTTTGCGTGAAAAAAAGACGCCGACGACACCGACCATATAGGCCAAAGAGCCTAAGTGCAGGCGATTCAACACAGTTTTAAAGCGGCTACGGTTGGTGGCAGCAACGGCGGCGGCATCAAACCCAATGCCAACATTGTTGACGAAATAGCCGGATTCCCCACGCGTTTTTTCAGTGTAATGGCCGATATCGATCACTGTGGGGTGTTGTGCGGCTAATACTTGGTCCAACGCTTTCAGCGGATCTTGGGAGATCCCGACACCGCGGGCAAAATCATTGCCAGAACCAGCAGGAATGTAGGCCACTGGCATTTCAGCGTGTGGCGTTTGATGCAAACCAGTGATGGCTTGATTCAAGGTGCCATCGCCGCCGATCACTAACATCACGGCATTGGCATGGTGATTGAAGCCACCGATTTGCTTGGCGAGTTGGATCGTATGGCCAGAATAGCGCGACACTTTGATCTCATAGGCGATGTGTTGCGCATCTAAGCGCGCTTGGATCTTTTTGAAAATGTCCACAGCAGTGCCTGCACCTGCTGCCGGATTAAAAATGATGTAGTAGAATCCAGCTGCCATAGAATACTCCTCTTTTTCGACGAAAATACTCTATTAATTATACAGAGGGATTTTCACAAAAACAATCAAGATGAGAAAAGTCAGTGTTTATTTTCTGGAACCAGACAAGTTCAGCGTTTTGCCAGTGAGTTTGGCGAGCTTTTCAACTGTGGCGATGCCTTGTTTCAAGCTGGGGTTTTGATCGCTTAAAATCGCCAAGGTGCAACGATTTTTGCCAGTGCCGAGCTGCCCGATGGAATTGACGATCCAAGTGTTGTTGTTGCCGTTGAGCCGCCAACCGTTTTTCAACGCAAATGTTGAATTCCCGGCACTGATGCCCCAGTTTTGATCATTGGCGACATGCGACATGCGTGATTTGATGTAGGCTTTGGATCTGGCGGTGAGGTAAGTGCCGTTACCAAAGATCTCATGTAATAATTTCAACTGGTCGTTAGCGCTGGTCGTGGTACTGACCCAGCCGGCGGCATAAGCTTTAGAATCGTTCATTTGTAAGTTAGCAAATAAGGTGGTCAAACCTTGGCCTTGGCCAATGGCATGATACAACGTGGTGGCATCGACATTATTGGAGTGTTCGATGGCACCGACGGCAGCGGCGCGTTCAGTGGCAGTTAAAGTCGAATGCGTTTGAGCGTGTTGATGTAGCAGTTGGACTAACATGGCCACTTTGACGATGCTGGCAGTGGAGTGAGGGGTGGTTTTGTGGGTGTTCATGGCCAACGTGAAGTGATAACGCTGGGAATAAACCGCGATGCTGATCGGGCGCTTCGGGGTTTGGCAAGTTGGCGGCGCCACTGGCGTTTCAAAGTGGCTTTGACTTGAGCGGCAGTTGGGGCAGTGGGTGACGCCGGCTGGGTGAAGGCTGGAAATGATGAGGTCGCATCAGTTGGTAACAGTTGCGCACGCCATTTAAACAAACCGATCAATAAGAGCATGGTGAAGGCCCATAAGGCGAGTTTCACGATAGGTTTTAAGTGGCGTTGTGTGGTATTCATAAGCGATCCTCCTGACTGCTTTGATTATCGCATAATCCGCAACCGCTTTCGTAAGCACCCAATAACAGACCGTCTTGAAAATCAATAGAGGCCCGTTCCCAGATTCAGGGAAGCGGACCTCTTTGCTTTAAGCGACGGTCGATTGGGCGGTACCGGTAAATGTTTGGTTCCAAGGCA